>CAYYKZ010000016.1:0-17293 GCA_964468455.1 uncultured Leptospirales bacterium
TGAAGAATCTAACGGGGATGAGAGATCACCTGCTAATTCTGAAAAAATTTATAACATAATCGGCTATTGAAAAAAGTGAACCTGCTTCATTCCTGTAAAAAACTTTATCACTATAGAGATTTATATTAAAAAAAATATTATGAAGAGCCAGAAAGACCAACTCATATTTAAGAAAAGGAATATATAATGTTTTGATTCTTTTTTTTAAAAATTGTACGGGTTGTACAGTATACCTGTCATTATAAAAAAAACCTGAAACAAAATAAAAGAGCGGCATATGAAAAAGATATATGAAGTTATGCATGGGATTTACAAGTGTATGGCCCATAACCACATAGATAATGCCCAGCGCTTTCATTATATCCATATTCTTGTAGCGGTTAACCTGATCAGTCATAAAGCTCATCTCTTCCATGATAATATTGATGTAAACAGTGATCCTGTTTCAGGAATGACTATTCACAGGGTCTCCAGTCATGCACATCAGCTTAATATTACTGGCTGCCGATATCATTATCCCAGATTCTTTGTTTTTTCAGGCAGACCTATAGCCGCATCATTCAGAATACCCACTCCTAACTAAAAAAGTATGTTATCACTTCATATTGAGCAGGATCGATGGTGCCTATACCTCCGCTGATACATCCAAGTATCTGCTGTCTGGTATTATTGTCATTGTCAGGATTAAGCCATGAAGCATGGGGAGATATTACCTCTTTACATGAAACATAGTCAAGCGTAGCGGGGTTGGTGCTAGCAATCACTGTTTTTGTATTGGTAGCATCCCCAATTCTTGAATCATGACCTGACCATATAGCGCATGTTATGTATAGAACAGGTTTATACATATCCTGAATATACCTGGCAGCCAGTTCACCGGCATAAAAGGCATGGGAACCGGTATAGGTAGTACTGTGCATATGATAATAAGTATTTCCATTATACAAGACTGTACTATCAGGATATAGGTGTAATTCACTACAGCCAAAAAAGGATTTAATCGCACTGGTCACACCTGCGTAATCCTCAGCCCCGCTTCCATGGTTATTCAGTGTGGGCATCATAATGACCTTGACCTGTCTGCCGGTGTATCCGCCGCTCTCCCATACTCCATTTTTGGGATCTATTAACCTGCCGGAATTAAGCGGGCTCTCGAATATGGGGTATGACAGGTAAACATTCATTCCATGAAATGTGAAAAATGACCTTACCCAACCCGTACCATCAGCAGGACCTGCTATGCCATCTGTCAGGGTTGTACCATCCACCAGCGATTCATTTATCCATTGTTTAACAGATACATCATATCCATCTCCCTGATATTCAGCCGCAAGCGTTGACCAGTTATGCTCAGACCAGTTATGAGTCCTGTTTGCGACACTGGAACTGAAACCGCGGGTCTCATCATTTGCGACGCTCTGTATATTGTCGCAGATAATTATTTCACCGTCATAGTCAGGGATGGCGAGTATGGCATCAATAACATACTTTATGCATTCAGTATTTGTGTAACCCTGGTTAGGCCACTGCGCATTGCATTTTAATATGACCACATCATGAGCGCCGATATATGTTTCAATACCGCCTGTCAATTCCATGAGCTTTTCAATGTTCTCCTGCACAGTGCCGTTTTTAACAAGATAAACTTTTGTTCCATCAGCATCAGGATTACCTATGGGCAGTTTTAAACCGGATGATTCCTCTGAACACCCGGCAAGGACAACTGCTGTGCCCGCAGTTAATAAAGACTTTTTCAGAAAGGCTTTACGTGTAATCCTGTCATTATTATTATTGTCACCACTTTTCATTGATATTAAAACTCCGAAATTTTACGGCTTTTTACGACAGAATACAACTATTGCATTATATTAACAACATTAAATTGATATTTTGAAAAGGATAATTAATTTTTTTAATATACAAAATATATTATATTCAGTAAAATATTTTGTATACATATTAATTCTGTTAATTCAACCGGATTGTAGAATGTTTATATCATTATTAAATAATAAAACAATTAAAAACTCATTGACATACGGCTGTATCAGTAACAAATATTAAAATAAATATATTTACTATGACAGTAGGGACACAATGTCATTCATAAGGAAAATTTTTAATAATCCGGCAGGATGCTTATATCGCAGAATCGCAAATTTTATTCTGAAAATCCGTTTTAAAATCTATACAATCTGTTTTTTAATTAAATATAAATATATTCTCAAAATTATCGATGGAGCCAGCGGGATAAAAATTTACCAGAAAGTTATCATTGACGGTCCTGGCAGGGTCAAAATCGGTAAAAATGTCTCTTTTGGTCTGGTAAGTGCTCCAAACTATTATGGTCATTATACGTTTATCTCCACACGATATCCCTCTGCAGAACTCAATATAGGAGACGACTGTATATTCAGTAATAATATAAGTATTGTTCTGGTTAAATCCGTCAGTATAGGAAATAAATGTATGATAGGCCATAATGCTGAGTTTATGGATTCCGATTTTCATTCGATTGATCCGGTACTAAGGCACACCCAGTCAGACTTTGACCCTGCAGGCAATTATATTAAACTTGATGAAAACGTTATGGTAGGTGCAAATGCAATCTGCGGCCCGAACGTCACAGCAGGAAAAAATTCTGTGATTGCAATGGGAGCACTTTTAAAAAACAAGGATTTCCCTGAAAATTCAGTTATAGTCGGGAATCCGGCAAGGGGGGTAATGACAATTGGCTCGTAAATTCCTAATTATTATTTTTATTATTATTATGGGTGAAGCAGCCCTGCTGCCCAGGATAAAAATCAATTTGAAACAAAAAAAAATTGTATCAGACATATCCACATCGGCATCAACTCTCATGGGCTGGGAACTGAACAGAAAAAATACGGGTCTGAAGGGCAGTTATAAAGGGCTAAAGGAACTTGATCTAAAAGGGGGGGATTCAGGTTTAGGCCGCATGAATGGAAATACCCTGTTTGTAAATACAGGGAAAACAATTAAAAACAGAATAATAACCTGTCCGCTTAATCTTGAAGCCGGTGGTATAAAAATAATGAATTGTCTCATCCAGCCAACTGAAGTCGGTCGTGGCATGCCTTTAATTATCTCCGAAGATTCCACCATAGAGGACAGCGAGATCGATGGCAGCAGGATTCCCCGGGCCATCATTGTCATGAGCATTGCATTCGCAGGTTCCGGAAAAATTATACGCTGTGATGTTCATCATGCAGCTACCGGTATTTCCATCAATAATTCATCACAAACAGTTTCAGTTGCTGAAGGGAATTACATCCATGATCTTATATACGTTAAGCCTGCTCATGTTGACGGGATCACAACACGCATCAGCAGCGGTGCAGGAACAATTATCCGCAATAACCGGATTGTAGTTGATACAAAAATATGTACAGGTTCATTATTCATACAGACTACATTCGGTAGAATCGACAACCTGCTCATAGAAGGCAACCTCCTGGAGGGACATGGATATAACCTTGCCATGGACAAATCGAGATTTGATTATGGCAAGAATATCAAAATCAGGAATAACCGTTTTAAACCTTACAAGGGAGGATTAGGAGCGGTATCCATTCAGGCAGGAATCAGTATCGCTGATGGAAGTGAAAACTATTTTTATGAGCCATCGTCAAAAAACTGCAAAGGTAAAGCGATATCTATTGGCCGATAATAATACTTTGTAAAGAGAATACAAACTCAATTTCAACATTAATACTATCAACGGGCAGGTTTTATACAGACCTGCCTGCCCAGATGTAATACTCCTAAAATTGATATTAAACAGCAGCATGATCAGTAATTCACTGCATCACAGTTCTTAACCATTCTTCAAAAACAACAATGCTGAACAGTATTTTATAATTATCAGACTGCTGTGCTCTATGAGAAATCAACAGATCCCGTACTGAGGAATGATTAAGATATTTGTACATCAATGAATGCGGGTCCGCTATATAATCATTAAATTTTCCATCGACAGAATTCTGGAACCATTCATCAACAACATTGGTCCCGAATGCACGTTTTTTCCTGTTAATTATTTCCGCAGGAAGATAATTTTTACAGACCTCTTTGTGTATAAATTTACGGTTCCCCCACCTGATCTTGTATGATGCCGGGAGCTTCTCAACATATTCAACTATCTCTTTATCAAGATACGGAACCCGGAGCTCCAGGCTGTGGGCCATTGAAAGTTTATCTGCATACATAAGCAATTCATCAGGGAGAGAATAACGTATCTCGATAAACTGCAACCCGCCGAGTTCATCTGTATTCTCCATCAGCCCTGCAAGTTCATTCCAGCTGCCAAGTGCTTTCCCCCCGGTATTTTCATTAATAAGTCCCTTTTTAAATAGCCCATCGATTGTATCAGGGGAATTTATTGAAAAAACATTCTGGTATCTCTGCATCCTGTCCGGAATATCAAGTGAGTAAACCCCCCTCTTCAGGGTTTCCGCTCTTGAAAGATTATTTATGATGGATTTCACCGGGTACCGCAACCCTGACGGGATCTTTCTCCAATAGGCTCCGTACCTTACCCCCAGATGACGTTTATATCCACCAAAAAGTTCATCAGGCCCCTGACCAACAAGTGCAACCTTAACATTCTCACGTGCACGCTGGCAGACATAGAACATCGGGATTATCGAAGCTGAAGCAATAGGTTCCTCCAGATAAGATATTATTTTTGAAAAGTTATCCTCAAATATTTTCTTATTAATATTTGTCTGGTAATTGGGACTCTGCAAAATACGGGCAGTTTCAGCGGCATCTGATAACTCGTCATCAGCATAGCCTTTACCGTAACCCACTGTAAATGTATCCCATGACTCGCCCGACTCCTTCATTAAAGCAAGGAGTAATGCAGAATCAACACCACCGCTCAGGAGAAGGCCGACCGGAACATCGCTCAGTAAGTGACGTTTCATCGATTTCCTGTAAAGGTCCAGCAGTTCATCGCGGACATCATCAATTTTCGGCACAGGATCAAATGATGAAGGTTTATAGCTCCACCACCTGTGTATTTTTATATTACCGTTTTCAATGATCATGCACGTGCCGGGGGCGAGCTTGTATATATCTTTGAAAATTGTGAAAGGTGACGGTGTATACCTGTATCGCAAAAACATGTACAATGATTCAGTGTCTACTTCTGGTTTTTCTTTGCACCTCGCTGTTATAGTCCGTATTTCAGATCCGAAAGTCAGGGTCTCATTATCAATATGATAGTATACAAGTTTTATCCCCATCCTGTCCCTGGAAATAATAAGACGTTTTTTTATATTATCCCAGATAGCAACACCGAACATCCCGTTAAGGTGATTAAACACATCGTCACCCCACTGTTTGTAGCCATAAATGATAACTTCTGTATCGGATCGCGTCTGGAATCTGTGCCCGTATGATTCAAGTTCACTTCGTAATTCCGGGTAATTATAGATCTCGCCATTGAATACAATCCATATATTCTGATCAATGTCAGACATGGGCTGGTGTCCATCTGTAAGATCAATTATGGAGAGCCTCCTGAAACCGAAACCGAGTGACTGATTAAAATAATATCCCTCATCATCAGGCCCCCTGTGAACAATAGAAGCTGCCATCTTTTTTATAGTCTCTTTATCAACAGGTCTGCTGTTTTTATAATTATACTGTCCGCATATTCCGCACATTTTAATGCCTTCTTAAAAATTTCAATCTCTGCATCTGCTCTTTTCTTAAAAATGCTACTGTGTCTTCCGGGAGCATTATTTTTTCTTTTTTGATGAAGCAGACAAAAAAGCTATACAATTCAACAACGGAACCGATTACATATGGCCAGTCAATTATTCTGTACACACATCTTGTAATCTGGAATAGAGGGTGATAACCCAGCTGGTAGAACCTTATCCCTCTGTAAAACTTGGCTTTCAATAAATTTCCGCTTCCTCTTCCGGAATAACCATAATGCATAACATGCAGTTCCGGGAAAGTTCTAACCTCCCATGAATTCATTCTGGCCATAATCTCCATTGCGGCATCCTCCCCGCCATATTGCAGAGGGATGAAATCACCCAGCTGTTCAAAGCATTGATACCTGAAAAGCTGTACAGCTCCTGCTACACTATCCAGGTTAATGTTTTGCCTGATTTTTCTATTGTTATAGATTTCATAAATAATGCCGCCGCCAAGACCAAGTCGCTCGTTTTTTTCAAACCTGCTTATAAGTTCCTCAAAATAATCCGAATGGAACGAAACATCCGCATCGAGTACTCCGATATAATCACAGGTTTTTACATTGATCTTCTGTCCGGCAAAATTTATTGCTTTGACCTTGGATCCGAAGTTATGTGCCTTGTCCCCCGAAGCCCTGAAAAAAGTAATGAAGCTGTTGTGTTTTGAATATGATAAAACAATTTCATCTGTTTTATCAGTTGAGCTATCGCTGACAATTATCCATTGTACAGGCTTAATGCTCTGATTAATAACCGACTGGATTGTCTTTTCAATATTTTTCTCTTCATTCCTGGCGGCTGTTAATAAAACATAGTGGGTATTTTTTCTTTTATTCATGGCAGAGTATAATCAGATAATCGATTTATATGTCAATATTTATAACAATTTCATTCTGAATTAAAAAAAATATTTTTTCAGATATACATTATTTATTTATACAATATTAATTGAATAAAAATATGCTTGTCTATTTCTATGTGTTATTTTAAACTGTTTTACACTATTTTATAACAAATGCCGAACAAGGGTATTTTTTTTATAAGTTTTTCAAGGTAGAATATATATGAAAATTTTTAGAATAAAGTCTATTGTTCTTTGCATCATCGCATTATCAGGATTGTTCTCATGCGCCATGGAGGGTGAAATTCACATTGATATGGATTCACTCTATCCCGAGTCTTCTCTTAAGGGATGGTACCTTACTGAAAACAACACAGGTTTATGTGGAAATTATGATGGGCTTGAGTCATTAAATATTTCAGAAGTGGGATACCTTTTTAATAATACTTTATATATAAATATTCCGGGAATTACCATATCAAAAACACTAATAGAATTACCTATAATCATTGAAGCCAGCGGTGTTACTATTGATCATTGCTTAATAAAACCAACCCATGGCGCAGGAGCAGGAGTACCAATTATTACTGTATTGGATGCAACGATACTCGATTCTGATATCGATTGTACATTAATTGATCTGGCTGTTTATGGTGCATGCATAGCTGTATCCGGAGAAAATTGCATCATAGAAAGATGCAATATTCGCGGTGGCGGTACAGGTATTTCCATACAGAATACTTCGACTTCAAGAGTCTCAGTTGCACAGGGTAACTATATACATGAATTACAGTTATATAATGATAATCATATTGATGGTATAACTATAAGAATAAGTCCCGGTCTTGGTGTAATTGTCAGAAATAATTATATCAAAGTACAGCCCAACCCGGCAACAGGTCCATTATTCATACAGCCATGGGCCGGACATATCAACAACGTTCTTGTCGAAGGGAACTTCTTTCAGGGTTACGGTTATGGCCTTGCTTTGGAATATAATACATACGGTTATGGATACAATATGCTGGCCAAAAATAATCGCTTTGATCCATGGGAAGCCTCCAACTGGGCTGCGTCTCTCTCCGGGGGACCGGGCTGGTATGAATGGACTGATAATTACATGTATAGACAGAATGCCATATCCTGCATGGGGACAGCTGTCCAGGAACCATGATTTATACACGTTAAATTATCTTTAACATGGGTTATCTCTTTAACGTTCAGTATTCAATTTCGCTATATCTGTTTATACATTTTTTTTAAGCTGCACGGGAGGAGTAAAAATTAATACATATAATAATACCCGGGCATTATTACTAACACAATATTGCTGTACTTGAATATACGAAACAGAATACATTATGAAATTTGTTGAACTTCGCTGTAAAGAACCGCAACTCACCAAACTGAAATTTTAAATTGATATTAATAATGAATTGACAATCACAATAAAATCTTATTTATTAAAGCTTCAATTATCAACTTCTGTATTTTATATGAATTTTGAAAACTAATAAATATAAAAAAAGGTCGCCATGGAATATCAGTATATCATAGATAAATCAATTATCCGAAGAATCTTTAACCGCTTTCTGGGACTTTTAGCTGAATTTGCACCCGGTGCTACCACATTGAGACCTTTCCTTCATAAATTAAGAGGTGTTAAAATTTACGGGAAAGTGTTCATAGGCCAGGAGGTTATACTTGAAAATGAATTCCCGCACCGTGTTGAATTACATGATGGTGTACAGATTGTAATGAGATCGATTATTCTAAGTCATTTTAGAGGTACCGGCAAGGTTATTATTGAAAAAAACGTCTGGATTGGCGCCAACTGTATTATCTCAGTACCTACGGACAATAGAACTCTGACTATTGGAGAGGGATCGGTAATTGCAGCCCTGTCAGTAGTAACAAAAGATGTGCCCAAAGGGATGTTTATGGGAGGATCGCCAGCTAAACCAATCGCAAGAGCCACTGTCCCTATGACGCTGAAAACTTCGTATGAAGATTTTCAGAAAGGATTAATTCCTCTTAATAAAAAGAAAAACACAAAAGTTACAAGTACAAAAAAATAGATCTATCAATTATTTATCTTTTTTTAAAAAGGTACTTAAGATAATAAACATACGCTTTATGCTTTTTATCAAACAGCAACAATGATCTGATCAATCTCAACACTGACCCGAATATGTAAATTACTATGGCCGGATAATAAACAATTTTACTGAAATTCTTTTTAAAATATATTTTTAATGATTTTACAAAATCTCTGATCGAACGTTCTGACAATGTTCCAGCGGCTTGTGTATGTATTATACAACTCTCGGGATAATATAGAAGCTTGTATCCATGTTTAACCGCCTGCATGCAGTAATCGGATTCCTCAAAATACATGAAGTAGTTTTCATCAAGCAGGCTTATTACATCAATAATTTCTCTTCTGAACATAAATGCCGCCCCAGACACCTGCTCTACATGTACTTCTTTATCATAATCCATGTATGTTCTGAAATATGAATTCAATGGTCTGACGTTCCTGAATACCCTGTACAGGTACATCTGCTCACAAAAAAGCTTCCATATAGTAAGATATGATTTCGGCAGGTAATAAGACTGATTTGATCCGTCAGCGTTAAGCAGCTTCGGACCGATTATATGCACTTTTTTGTCACCTGATATGCGTGTCAGCAATTTTTCAATACTGTTGTCGCTCAGATATGTATCAGGATTTAATAAAAAAATATAATCCCCTTTTGCTTTTCGTATCCCAATATTATTTCCATAAGCAAAACCGCCATTTTGAGGCGCATGGATTAAATTGATAAATTTAAAGGTTCTTTTTATTTGCTCCAGTCCTTGATCATCTGAATTATTATCAACAATGATGAATTCATACTCTTTGTAATTTTTTTCATATTTCACAATGGACTCAAGACATCTTGTGATGTCCCCTGATGTTTTATAATTAACTATAATTATACTTAGCAAAAAGATCTCCATGGTTCTTTAAAAAATTGTAAAAAATACCGGGACAGCCAATTCAGCCACTTATAAATTCAGGATGATAGCTCACGCCCTTGCAGCATACAGATAAAAAAACTTGAATTCTATGGTTTTACACCGGAAATTAAATCCTTAATATATGGACTGATAAAAGCATTGAGCCTGAAATATCCGTCCCGGTTTATGTGAAGCAAATCGCGAGAATACTCCTTTTTCATTTTGTTCCTTTCGAGAAAAATAGTATCGCAGTCAAGGACCCTGACATTGGCCGAATCATATTCCATAAGTCTACTATTAACTTTCGTGATGGCATATCTGGTTCTTTCAGACCATACAGGCCAGCGGTACAAGTCAACTGATCCAAAGGGGAATATTGTAAGAACGATCGCCCTGATTTTTTTCTTTTGGAGTTTATCGACGATCACACCTATATTATTTTCACACCTGGTTGTGACATAGTTTTCCATTTCCGGGAGGACACCAATAGTATTGCAGTCATTACCGCCGAGTTGAATAATAATTATATCAGGATTCAATCGTATTACATCCCTTTCTATGCGTAAAAGCGCTAAAGAAGTTGTATCCCCTGGTATACCTCTATTTAAAATTTCACAACCTGGTAAATCCGGCAGGTCGTTCCATTGATATATTCTGGAATCACCAAAAAAAATAATCCTCGTTACACCGGTTTTTTTTTTCGCAACATCAGTATTTAAGTGATTATATTCCAGATAACCTGATGGATCAATTTGAAGTTTTTTATACTGCCGATAAATTTTAATGGAATAAAAAAAAATAATTGCATTAAATGATACTGAAATTGAAAGGATTGAAATAAAAAGTATTAAAAAATATTTTTTTCGCATGAGAAAATCCATTCTTAATCAATAATTAAAAGTTTTTATAAATCAGGGTTCAAACCATCGGTTTAAATAGTTTACCAGGTCGGTATTATCCTTTTGATAGCTGTTACTGTTATTTCCTCCAGACGATAGTCTGCCAATACAGTCTTTTATTTCACCCACATCGTAAGCCACAAGTGCATAATCGAGCTGTTCCATCATTTTTGCAAAAGGAACCTGATGGTCATCGAGGTGTTCATTAAACTGCTTCCGTCTTGTCACAATGATCGGTGTTTTACCCAGTTCCAGGCATAATAGGGTCGTACCTGCACCTGCATGAGCTATTACCATCTCTGCTTTATTAATATTGTCACACATCGCATTAAAGGGAAGCCAGGCATCAGATTTACAATGTTTAGGCTTATATGTACAGGAGCCCGACTGAATGAAAATTTCGTCGTTGAGCTGATTAGTCTCTTTTAATCTGTCAAGCTCAATCAGAAGTCTGTTAAATGGAAAAGCCTCTGTTCCGGTTATAACAAATATCATATTATTCTACCCTGATATTCAGTTTTTTTATATTTTTCTGCGAGCTGAGGCCACTGCACAAGGAGTTTATCAACAAAGGGCTTTACAAGGCGTCCTGATAAAGAAAGTTCTTCACTTCTTGTTATTGATTCCAGGTAGAGAGTTTTAATTCCAAATAATTTACCGGCTATAATAAATGGAACTGCTATCGCCGCACCGGTTGAAATTATTGCATCAGGTTTTTCATTTTTTAATATTTTGAAAGCCAGATAAAAATTTTTTAAAAGATTTTTTATACTTCTATTAGTAGGGAAAAACGCCCAGTATACCTTTTCGTCTTTTAATAAATATTTTGCATCCTCTGTTTGAAAACTGACCCAGAGATGTTCCTTCTCTGACCAGAAATTTTTTAAAGACGAAAGCTGGAATAAATGTCCCCCAGATGATGCCACTAGCGCCAATTTGGACATATTTTTTACCTCGAACAAATAATCTAAAAAACAATTTATGCTCTGTTATCACCTGTAATTTCAGGCAGATTCGTTAAACTGGAAATCATGGCCAATAATAAATAATAAATGAAAATCAACTGCTCAAAATAAGAAACAGAAATAAAATTCCATACATGCACAAATAATACTACTCCTAATGCCCATATATATTTCTGTGTTTCCGGCTGATTCACGAATCTGCTTCTTGCAGTCCCTACTGACTGGAAACACTTTATTATTACCAAAATAAATAAAATCATCGTTATTACACCACCGTGAGCACCCTCGAGTATGTATTGATTAGTGATATCCTGCAAGCCATGGCCCCAAATCGCAGTATCTCTTATTCCAAATATAAACCATCCGGAAAAATTATTTATTGCGGCATCCATCAAGAGATACCTGTGATAACCGGTGGAACCGCCCACAAGATCAATCCTGGCAATCAAATGCCAAATTGGAGCCTTCATTACAAGATGAAGCATCACCAGTGATAAAAAAAACAGGTTTCTGAAGATAGCGGTATATTTATTTAAAATCCAAAAACTAATTCCGAACATACCAAAAAGAAGAGACATTATAGGTCCGCTGGAAGAGGAAGCAAATGTTATTATAAATGATGAAATAATTCCTGTAACTGCAATTTTTTTTAAATTCCTTTGCCAGAGCCCCCATGATAAAGGCAGCAAAATTGCCCCGAATGTACCAGCCATTATAGAATGACCAAAAGCCCCCTGAGCTCTAAGCCGGCCATTACGGACTTCGCTCATTTCCGGAACTCCACCAAAAATTGAAAATATATTTCTTCCTCCTGATAAATGTTCAATAATCATAAATACTGATACAAAAATTGCTGATATTATCATAGTCTTAATAATTATATCATATTCTTTCAAATCATATATAGCAAGTCTGATTAAAAAGTATGCGCCTATTGTGTCCAGCATTTGTCCAAGCATGTAAATAAAGGCATTTGAATTTGACCACAAAACTGTATATGTTATTACTTTAATTATGGAATAGTATACCAGAACTTTATCAATGGAGTTAAAGGTCATTGATAGTTTATCATTTCTTATTATTACTCTAAAAAATCCCACCATTGTAATTATTCTCAACATTGAGAAATCAATTCCGGCAATAGAAATTCTCTGCATATTGGTGATAAAACACGCAACAAGGATCAAAGGAATGATCATATATTCACGCTTAACCTTCAGGATAGCGATACACATGATAAATGTGAATGCAAAAGCAATGGGATTTAGATTGGTCTGATTATACATTCCGTTTATTACTGATTAAACAACTCAGTCAATCAAATACTTGAAGTATTTATATATAAAGTTGGGTATTGGGAATGTTCTGTTATTCAGAATACCACCAATAATAACCGCATCATGCCGTGTTATCCGCGGCAGAGAATTTTTAAGCATCTGCCTGTTGGTTGTTCCTTCATCAATTACTAAAACAGCTCCATCACAACACTCAGATATTCTGGAAATATCCTTTGTATTGTTTACCGAAGTCGCATCAACTATGATCAGATCATATCGATCTTTCATTTGCGCAGTAAAAGTCTTTAAATCATTATCCCTGAGAATTTCAGGAATTTTTAAAATACTTTTTTCTGTTAACTGTATATCTAACTTATCATTTTTCTGATATAACAATTCCGGTGTGATATCCTTTGGGACTTCAGAAGTTTTTACCTTCCCTTTTTTGGGGAAAAATACGCTTCTAAAAGTTGGATTATTATAATTTGCATCTACGAGTAAAACCCTGCGATTAAAAATTTCTGAAAGAAAGTATGCTACATTAGGAGCAACAAATTTATGGTTTATATTATACGCAGGGGAGGTAATAACAACAGACTTAAGCCCCTGCGTTTTTAAAAATACGTGTAATTGTTCCGCAAGTTCTTCATTAAAATCATAATAATCAGTCAATGGACTATCATCTGTAATCAGATATGCATCCTTCCGCTTTTTTTTGGGGATAGAGCCGATGCATGGTATATTTAAATATTCAACAATATCCTGTGGTGATTTAATTGTCTGATTTAAAAAACCAATAACAAATGCCAGTCCAAAACTCAAGACAAAAGAAACAAGTAAAGCAACAGCAAGAATGATTCTTTTCGATTTGCCTATGGGTTTACCAGTTGATGTTGCCTGTTCAATTACCTTGACGCTGGCTGTTCCAATAGCCTCAATGTCAGGCAGGGCCTTTCCGGATAGATTACTTGTGACATCCCTGATATTATCTTCCAGTTGAATTACTGTTGGATGTAATTCTCCATATCTTATTCTGACTTCCGCAAGCTGCTGAATCTGATCGAATAATGTATAAGATCTGCTGATAATATTTGCAGTTTCAACTGCCTCTTCAGGAGTAAAAGCAGCGACATTGATAACAAAAATATCTGTCCCCGGCACCATGCTCACTGTTAATCTATCTTTCAGATCTCCGATAGCAGCATCGAGTTTCATTTCCTCCTGTTTATCAGGCGGAAATTTATTTAACTCTTTGGTTATTTTTTTTACCTGGTAATCTATATAATAAGTTTTAAATACTGAACAATATTGTTTTTCATAATCGAAAGCCCGATTTTGTAAACCAAGCGCAATGGCGGTTCTTTTTAATACGGCTCGCGATTTAACAATTTCAGCCTGAGTCATATGAACACTGCCCATAATCGGCGCATAGCTCTCCGATGATATTACATTCTGCCCCCGTACGAGCATCTTCACATTAGCATCATAATAAGGGGTCATGAATTGTATACCAATCAAAGTCATCAGAATACAAAAAATAAACGTAATAACGATTATTTTTTTATTTCTGAAAATAATGTCTATAACACCCTTTACTGTTATGTTCATGATACTTGATTTGTTTTCCATTATATCATTCCAATTAATAAATATTATTGAAGCGTACAGGCAAAATATTCTATAAATGCAGATTTTATATTAAAATCGGACTAAAAACCAGTCAGATATTACAGGCCAACTTGCGCCTGTTCTGAAACTGAAAATATCTGTTTATCATATTATATATTCAAGCATTTTTTATATCAGAAGACACCTTCAGAAACCACAATAATATCTCCCGGCTGAATAACAATATCAGCACTTGCATCACCATCAAGGACAGCCTCAAGATCGACCTTGATGCTTATGTAACCCGGCCTGTCTTTGCGGGGACGAAGTATTTTCACCCTGCTGGATGAACCGAAACGGGTGAACCCGCCAGCTATTGAAATTGCCTTTAAAACAGTTGTGTTTTCAACAAGTGAATAATTTCCGGGACGGACGATCTCACCTGATATTGTAAAACTCCTGCTTCGGGATTCAACAAGAGAAACAGTAACAACCGGATATTTCAGATAACCCTTGGCAAGCTTCTGCTCAATAAGTTTCTGAGCCGAAGCTATTGTTCTCCCCTTAACATACACACTGCCGATATATGGCACAGAGATGTCTCCACCGGGTGAAACTGTGACTGTAAGCTCCATTGGATCAGGTTGAATTATATTCACATTAAGAATATCACCTATTCCGATCGTATAAACCTGCGCACGCCCGGCAACAGTAATCGATAATATAAAAACAATAAATAGTAATTTCTTCACAAAAACCTCCTAAAAAAATTAGAATAGAAACCAACTGTATAATACAACTACATTTATAATATATATTAATATATATTAATATACCGCAGATAATCCAGCAGAAAAGATATTTCTATTATATGTTATATTTTCTGAAGCCGGAAAAACTGACTTGTTCCATGTATAAGAATATGAAAAAACGCAATTTATAAAATCATTAATCACATATGAAATTCCCGTAGATACCCCGCATAGTTTTTCTTCAACGCCGCTATACTGATAAGAACCCATTCCATAGAATAATGAAAGATTGAATGAAAATCTTTCACTTATTTCCCTTACAAGGGAACCGGCTATTGTCCAGTTTTTAAAAACATCATTAGTAATGTTACTTATTGTGCTTTCTTTTGTGTATGAAATATTCAAATGATTATTCTCATCTACGTCATCAAGAATTGACACCATCCATCTGGTGCTTAAACTCTCGCCCTGGTTTGAAGACAGGTAATCATACCCCCCCTGTAGAACTGAACTAAGCTGTTCTGTGAAGTGTTTTTCAAATTCAGCATATCCCCTGTCACCTCTGATTTTCTCATCATTGTTATATTTCATTAACTGGTAGGCATAGCCAAGTCTTACAATGTTTGACGAATTAATATTATAACCTATGTTCCCTTCCGGATTATGAAGGATTGAATCTGACATTTGATCGCTGTCGTTATTCATTATGGCATAATTATAGGATACATCAAAAAATAATTTAGCAGTTACATAGACAGCTAAATTTACCATTAAACTATTAGCGAGATATCCATCGTTATCATCACTACGTCCGAATAAAGCACTGAAATTGCTTGGTTCCGGATAATTCTGAAAATTATCTTCTATCTCTAAAGTAACATTCTCGGAAAAATCCTTATTCAATGAAAAAACCAGATCCTGCGAATTAGAATTGTTGTCAGGGTCTGTCGCAGATAAGCGCTGATAGATATTTCCTGATAAATCAAAATCCAGGGCCCTGATTTCGCTTCTGGCAGTAATTCCAAGTATAATATTTGTTATCCAGTCATGTTCAGTACCGGCTTGTGATGAATCTACCTGATCATAGGTTTCATTCGCTTCACCCTGAATTATTATCTCCATGGCATATAGATGACCCACTCCTGAAACAAATAGAATCAATATTGAGTTAATTATTATTTTTTTTATAATCATAAAAACTATCTAATTCAAAGATAAATTTATTTAAAAATAATTGTAGGATTTCAGACATGAGTCAATACAAAAATTAAATCATTAGTGTTTTTTTAACCCACACAGGCTCTTCGGAAGAATGTTCCTGTTCCTTCAAAGGGGCATAGCGGATATTTTGATTAAATATAACAAAAAACCTGTTCAATGCTTCTTATCGATAGTTATATACTGCCCAATAATGCATTACATGCGCCTTTATCAATTTTACCGCTGGCCTTTTTCGGAAGATTTTTTATCAATTTAACCTCAGCCGGAACTTTATATTTAGGCAGAAGTTTAGTACATGCTGCAAGAACTTCATCCTCTGTTGTTTCATTGTTTATTGCAACAGTAAATGCCACCAGTCTGTTTCCCAGAAGATCATCAGGAACACCAATTACCGCGGCTTCAACAAGCAACCCGGTCGCGATTAGCGCGTCCTCAACCTCCTGAGGATTTATTCTGTGTCCCCCGCTTTTAAGCATGGAATCCTTTCTTCCCACCAGATAAAAGTAACCATCTTCATCCATATAACCCAGATCACCTGTATGGTAACCATCTGAATCAAGCACTTTTCCGCTGAGGTCGCTGTCCATCCAGTAACCCTGCATTATATTCGGTCCTGATCCGACAAGTTCTCCGGTTTCTCCGGCTGGAACCTGTCTGCTCTTATCATCAAGGACTTTCATAGTTACACCGGGTATGGCAATGCCGATTGACTCAATTTTATCATTAAATTTTTCCGGAGGAAGATATGTAAGCCGTGCCGATGCCTCGGTTGCTCCATACATTATATATATATCAGTATGGTCAGGTAAAACTTTACGAAGCTCCTCTTTTATCTGCCTCGGCATGTGCCCACCTGCCTGTGTACAGTATCTTAAAGAAGAAAGCCTGTCCCTGTATTTTGATAATGGTGAACGATGAAGAAGATAGGCATAAGTTGAAGGCACCCCTGAAAAACCGGTTACTTCGTAGTCAACCATCTGCTTTAAAACTGA
>CAYYKZ010000017.1:0-9928 GCA_964468455.1 uncultured Leptospirales bacterium
GATTTCTTAACTTCACTGGTAATACCAGGAGCGTTTATATAACTCTTAAATTCAGCTTCCTCGGCCAGAGTCTGAACAATAACATTCAGCTCCTCTTCAACCTGAGAAATCATATTTTTTTCTTTAGCTATCTCAAATATTGAATTAGCATAAACTCGAGCCACATCGTTTTGTGCCACTTTGGTTACCCTTTCTTTTCTTTTTTTAAGCCGGACAGTTCAGATTACTGAACTGTCCCAACTTTATTAAGAGTCTCTTCTACAAGAACTTTCTGATCATCCGGATTAAGGTTTTTGTTTATTATTTTAGCAGCTATTTCAGTTGAAAGAATAACAACCTCAGCCTTAATTTCAGACAACGCCTTATCTTTAGCAAGATTTATCTCTTTTCTGACTCTTTCCGATAATTCCTTGCTATCTGAATTAGCCTTATCAATGATCTCATTCCTGATGTTTTCAGCCGCAGATTTACCGTCTGCGATAATCTTCGCAGCTTCATTTCTAGCCTGTTCCATCATCTCTTTATGCTGAGTTAAAAGCTTTTCAGCTTCCTGTCTAGCTCTGTCAGCACTTTCAATGTCGCTGCGTACTTTTTCTGCTCGGGCATCAAGTGCCTCCACAACAGGTTTCCAGGCTGCTTTCCAGAGGATCAGCAACAACACAACAAATGTTATTATTGTCCACAGTAATAAACCCGGACTAACCTTAAGCAAACCTTCCTGTATAACTTCCATAGCAACTACCAATAATAATTATAAATTTGAAACTTCTACCAGATTACTGATTTGTCTGCTCTGCAGCTGGAGCTGTGCTCTGAGCTGTACTTTCAACAGGAGCCTTTGTAGCGAGCATGAAAGTAACAACAAGAGCAAAGAATGTAAAACCTTCAATAAGAGCAGCAGCAATAATCATAGTAGTTCTAAGATCACCACTCACCTCAGGCTGACGAGCCATACCTTCGAGTGCGCCCGCTGCAAGTCTTCCGATTCCGAGAGATGCACCAACAACAATTACTCCTGCTCCTAGACCTGCTGCTAAGTAAGACATCGCTAAGTATTCCATCAATTTCCTCCTGAAAATCTAATGTTTTAATTTTTTTGTTTAATTTAACCAATCCAGTTTAATTAAGCAAACCTTATTTTTAACCTGCAAAAAAAACAGGATTAATGGGCATGTAAAGCCGAGCCAACAAACATCGCCGACAAAGTTGTAAATATATAGGCCTGTATAAAACAAACCAGCAACTCAAGAAGATAGATTATTAGAGACAAAGATACAGACCCCAAACCTACCGCGTAACTCTGAAACATCATAACAAGATAGAGAAATATAAGTATAACAATATGGCCCGCAGTCATGTTTGCAAAAAGTCGAATTGTAAGAGCAAATGGCTTAATTGCAAGACCAAGCAATTCTATAGGCCACAAAAGAAAATACATTACAAAGGGGACACCGCTGGGAACGATACCGGAAAAGATCCACTGAGGCCCCTGCTTAACAGTTCCAAGAGCAAACATAGTAAACATAGTACAAATAGAAAGGCCGGCAGTAACACCAAGATTACCCGTTGCAGTTGAAGAACCGGGCACAAGTCCGATATAATTCATAAAACTGACAAAAAAGAAAACTGTAAGAAAATAGGGCATCGCTTTTTTAGTATACCCGTGTCCGAAATTAGGCTCAACAATTTCATCATGTACAAATCCGATCAGTGCTTCCCAGAAATTCACCCACCTTGACCTTGAACCAAGAGAGGATTTTCTTATCTTACCCGCAAGAGGAATAAAAATAACAACACATAGGAAAAGAGCAAGCCACATCATGAGAACTATTTTTGTTATCCTCATGTCAAACATTCCGAATATCATAACAGGATCGGACTTAACCAGTTCAACAGGGTGACCATGTAAACACTCAACAACAGGCTGAGCATGCGGAACCTGAAATCCAAGAAATGTATTCAGCTTAAATATAAGATTATAAAACAAATCAACTACGCCGTGAGGCTCAACATGATAAAGCACCTGATGATCAGTTACGTGAGTGATAACAATATCATACATGGATTCATCAGGACAGGCATGTGCGCCGGAGGATGATACGAATGAATTAATAAAATGAATAAAACGGACCATGGAATATAACCTCATTTTATATTTATTCAGAATCACAGACACGCGAAGACGCGAGCAGTCACCTGAACAGATAAATTCAATTTAACCCAAGTGGATTAACCGGAAAAGGAAAATCAATATTTTTTTTGAAAATTTTATATTTATAATTTTGCACACACACGAACAAAAATATTTATTTTTTTGTTCGTTATTTTATTAAACAAAGCTTATTATTTTGTAAATCTTTTTTTTATAAAATTTAAATTTTTTTCAAATTTAAATTTAGATGTTAAACAAAATGCATTAATGTCCGTTAATTCCACTTTTTGCGTACCCTGCCTCCATTCTTCTCAGCATCTTTTTCTCTTTTATCTAAATCAGCCAGCTCTTTAAAGAGGTGATAAAACCCAAGACACATGCCGATAATTGTGCCTATTGCAAGAAAAAGAGGCGATTTATCATAATACAGATCCAGCCTGTATCCTCCGTAAACAAAAATAAGAATGGTAATAGCAAGCTGCATTCCAACAGTAATATTAGTAAAAACAACCCTGGTTGTATTTTTTTTATTTTCCAAAACAGCCTCATTAAATAATATCATTGATTTAACAATATAATATCCCTTTACATTAAAATAATACAACAAAAAAAAATTATAGGGGGAGAGCTGCTAATGCTTTTTTTTTACCATGTCGATAATCTGCATAGATACTTAAGAATCAGAAGCAGATATACACATGCCATACTGATTATTTTATTAGTCAATTTCTCAGGGAATTAATTTTAAGTCAAAGGAAGCATATGATGAATATTTCAATAAAGCTGATAAATAATGGAACCGAATTCATTGCAAACTGTCCGGAGCTTGACATTAACTGTTACGGAGCGGATAAAAATGAAGCAATGCAGAGAATAAAAAAGGTTATTGCATTTTATATAGAATCTGCGAAGGAACTTGGACTTGATATCAATCCCCTGAGAAACATATCAATTGACGGATTTGATAATTTCTATTCTTCTGAATTGCAAAACAATACTAATGATACAATCAATTAGAAAGAGCCTACATCCGGCTCAAGGCCTTATGATCAATAATAAAACCGGAATCCCTGAGAATTTTACTATCCCACTCTTTTTTGAAAGAGAGCACAGCTGATTTGAAAAGTTCCTCTCTCAGCTTATTCTCTACTTCAGGAGAAAACAGAGGCACCCCTGCCCAATCCCCTTTACCGTGAGAACTTAAAGCCTTCAACCTTTTATACTCTTCCAAAATATCTTTGTGTGAAACAACAAATTGCTCAGAAAACTTAATATATTTATATGCCCCGGAAAGAACTGAACGCCTAACCAGATCCCAACGCATCTTAAAGCCAGGGTCTGACTCTATCCCTTTTGCAGCAGCTTCTTTAAACAGCAGCATTTCCCTCAGGAGTCTCCTGCTTGCAGTAGTTTTCTCATCAGAAGACACTTTATATAGAGGCCTGGAGCCGTATTTCAGATCAGAGAATATTTCAAGAATCTCATCAAGATCTCTCACTGTAAAACCCGCACCATCAACTGTAAATATAACATCCCCCGGCTTCCTGAAAGAAACAGAATCAATCCTGGACTCAACATTATGTTTCAATATGGATTTTTTTTCAATTTCACTCAGGGCAGATTCTACCATATAATTTTTTATCCGCACCAGTTTATTCCCATCTGTTATTATACTTTCAATATTCTTCTCATTTATATCAGCAAACCGGTTAATTTTAACCAGCAAAACAGAATTCCCTATTACTATAGGTTCAGGTGAATATTCATTAATCTTGAGTTTAAATACATCTGCGGCAAAATCTTTTCCAAACATCGCAGGAATAACATAGCCAAGACTTCCACCACTTGAAGCTGATTCATCCTGTGAGAACCTGCGGGCAGCTTCTTCGAATGGCGTCCCACCCCTGAGCTCAGGAATAACTTTATCTTTTACTAAGAGCAATGCATCCCGAAAAGATTTACTTTTCCGATTACCCTTGTAATCTATGCTGATAATGCTTAAATCTGCAGCTTTTTGGGAGAATTTGAGATTGGACTCAAGCTGTTCCCTGTAAAAAGAAACAGTATAATTTCTATAAACAATATCATAAAGTTTTCGGAAGTAAGGATCATTTTCAAAGTTGTCACTGACTGCCTTTTCAGCAGTGAGTTTTTCTGCAGCAAGCTGTTCAAGATTCATCACAGCAGCCTCACGGTTTTTCATTACATCCTTTACCGGCAAACCCCTGCTACCAAGCCAGATATAAAACTCTCCTCTGGATATTACATGCCCATCCATGCGGGCAAGAATATCCCCCTCACTGCTGCAGGAAAGAACAAGCATAAATAATGCTGTTAAAATATAAATCAGCCTTTTCATTATAATCAGCCCTGTTTATCTCTAAGATCCATTGATATCTGCGCATAGGCTGAGTGATTATGTATAGATTCCATATTCTCAGATTCTACTGAAAACCATAAAACCCCTTTTTTCTCCATAAGCTTAAGTGCGGCATTCCTTACCATATCTTCTACAAAAACCGGATTCTCATATGATTTTTCAGTAATATACTTTTCATCCTCCCGCTTAAGCAGAGAATATATTTCAGAACTCGCTGAAGTTTCCGCAATCTCAATAATATCTTCAATCCATATTTTCTCTACAGCCTCTATCTGCACCTTAAAAAGCGACCTCTGATTATGAGCGCCGTAACTGCTGATCTCTTTTGAACAGGGGCAGAGAGAGAGAACTGGGACCTTCACTTCAAGCATATAATAATCTTCATCAGAATTAGCTACAAGACGGCAGTTATACTCCATTTTCCCTTTTTCACCGGAAACAGGAGCTGCTTTTGTAATAAAATAGGGGAACTCTATTTCAAAATGAGCTGTTTCCGCACTAAGCTGTGCCTTCATTTCATCAAGTATTCCCCTAACCTTACGTGTATCAATACCATTTCGGTGTCTGTTGAGAATTTCAACAAATCTGCTCATATGTGTACCGCGAAAATGGTGAGGCAGATTAACATACATGTTCACAACAGCTACAGTATGCTGACTCCCCTCATCCCTGTCGAGTACCACCACAGGATAGCGGATATCTTTTACACCAACCTTATTTATAGGAATATTTCTGTGATCCGGCTCAGACTGTATATCTTTTAAGAGGTTTTTTGCCATTCTATTGCCCGCTCTTTTAATTTTTTCTTAACAGCTCCCTTTAATCAGGAACTATTAACAAGCATTTCCTGGTTAAATCACAAAGAGAGAAACTGTTTATTAAACAGTATTTAAAAATGATTGAAAGCGTCAATAAAAAGATGAGATTAAAAAGATGGTTAAAAGGAAAATTCAGGTATTGGATCAGAATCCGGATGTAAGCAAAAGAGGCCCGTCGCGGGTGATTGCAATGGTGTGTTCGAACTGCGCAGATAGTTTTCCATCAGCTGTAACAGATGTCCATCCATCCTCAAGCACAATAAGCACATCTGAGCCCTGGTTAACAATTGGCTCTACAGTCATAACCATCCCCTCCTGAAGAGGCAGTCCCTGCCCTTTATCACCGTAACTGGGAACAACAGGCGGCTCATGAAGAGCATAACCAACGCCGTGACCTGTAAAATTTTTCACAACTGAATAGCCGAGATTAAGAACATAGGACTCCACTGCAAAACCGATGTCTCCTATTTTATTTCCCGGATGCATCTGAGAAATACCGCTCAGCAATGCCCCCAGCGCCCCTTTTACCAGCTTAAGAGCATCCTCCTCAGCTTCACCTACAACGAAAGTAGAACAGGAATCGGCAAAATAGCCGTTCATGACTGTCCCGGTATCTATTTTTACAATATCACCTTTTTTTATACGACATTTCTTTGAAGGAACCCCGTGGGATGCTACATTATTTACAGATATGCAGGAAGCAAAGCCGTATCCTTTAATAGTTTTAAAGGCAGGCCTTGCCCTGCTTTTTACAATAAAGTCTTCTATATACGTATCAATATCCCAGGTAGATAAACCTGAAAAATCCATTAAGTGCATTTTACTAAAGAGGTCGTAGATAATTTTTCCGCATTCTCTGATTCTCTTTATATCATCGCTGCTTTTTATTCTTACCTGCCCTCTCATAATTCAAAAATAAATAATCTCCCTATGAAGACTATTTAACCGCGGTTTCCTGTTTCTCTTCTGCTGCTGCTGCTTCCTGAGATATTTTTTCCTTATCAGGAGTTTTCTTATCATCCTTTTCCGGAGCAGCTATAAGCCCGGCAAATGTTTTTATTTTGATTTCCATATCTTTCATAAGAACTGGATTTTCGCGAAGAAATTTTCTGGCATTTTCTCTACCCTGCCCTATTCTTTCATCACCATAGGAATACCAGGTACCTGATTTATTAATTATATCGTATTTGACAGCCAGGTCAAGAATCCCGCCCTCTCTGGAAATTCCTGAATCGTACATTATATCAAATTCAGCCTGCTTAAATGGAGGAGCTACCTTATTTTTCACCACCTTTACCCTTACTCTGTTCCCTACTGAATCATCGCCGGTTTTAAGAGTTTCAATTCTTCTTATATCGAGCCTTATGGATGAATAAAATTTCAGAGCATTACCACCTGTTGTAGTTTCAGGAGAACCGAACATAACACCTATTTTCATCCTTATCTGATTAATAAAGATAACGCAGGTATTTGATTTTGCAATAATTCCTGTAAGCTTTCGAAGAGCCTGACTCATAAGCCTGGCCTGTAGCCCCATATGGGAATCACCCATGTCTCCGTCAATTTCAGCCTTGGGAACAAGTGCAGCTACTGAATCTATTACTATTATATCAACTGCATTTGACCGAACAAGTGCTTCTGTTATTTCCAGAGCCTCTTCACCTGTGTCAGGCTGAGAAACAAGAAGATCATCGGTATTTACCCCAAGTTTTTTTGCGTAAACAGGATCAAGGGCATGCTCTGCATCAATAAATGCCGCTGTTCCTCCTGCCTTTTGCGCTTCTGCAACTATATGCAGAGTAAGCGTGGTTTTCCCTGATGATTCAGGTCCGTAAATCTCCACAACCCTCCCACGGGGTACTCCTCCCACACCAAGGGCAATATCCAGGTCTATTGAACCTGTTGAAATTGCGGCAACCTGAGCTTTTGCCGTATTATCTCCAAGACGCATGATTGAGCCTTTCCCAAACTGCTTCTCTATCTGCAGCATGGCCGCATCAATGGCCTGATTTTTCATGTTTAATTCTTTTTGAACTGCCATAATCTCTCCTCTGCTTAACCTTGTATTGTTTTCTCTCGCATAATAAATACTGCTTCCATATTATTATTACGTTTAACTGCAGTTTTTAATGCGACTTTTTTTTAAAAGCATCATGTTTTTTAAAAAATAAACTTAACTACATATACGTATAGCATATTAATCGGCAGATTTGTCAAATCTTTTACTATATTTTTGTTAAGTTTATTTTTCCAATACAGGTTTCACCTATTAATTGCGAAATTAATACATCCGGCAGATTAACCGGTTATTCTGCCGGATTTTTCACTCTGCCATTTATAATAATTAAACACCTTCAGAAATTAAAACCTGAGAAGGCCTTATCCCATCCCTTTTCATATATTCCAGTTTATTAAGAGCATCAACAAATGAAAAAATACCTGCAACTGAAACATCAATACTCATGCCGTTGCCGAAAACCTTAACCTGCTTCCCATTAATTATTTCTTCAACTGTTACTGATACCTCACACAAAGCATCAGATCCGCCGGTTATTGCAACCAGATTAAATGCCTTTATAAAGGCATTGGTCCCTGTCAGTTTTTTAACAGCTTTAACACCGGCGTCTACTCCCCCGTTACCATGGGCAACTTCAAAAATTTCCTCTTTAGAATTATAATAGTCCTTAAGAGTAACCATTGTCATAGGGGGAGAAAACATCCCTGTTGAAATCTGAACATTCTCAACCGAATATCTCCATTTATGATCTTTTCTATGAAGCACTTCCCCTATTATTGCCACAAGGTCCTCTTCAAATATTTCCTTTTTCCTGTCCGCGATACATTTAAATCTGGCAAAAAAAGCATCCAGCTGATCCTGTGTAAGCTCGTAGCCCAGTTCAGTAAGCCTTGACATAACTGCATGCCGTCCGGAATGCTTTCCAAGCACAAGCTTTGACCTGCTTATTCCTATATCCTCGGGCTTCATTATTTCATAGGTCATTGAATTTTTCAGCACGCCATCCTGATGTATGCCGGATTCATGTGCAAAGGCATTGTCTCCCACTATGGCTTTATTCGGCTGCACAGAAACTCCGGTAATATTTATAAGGAGCTTACTGGACTGCATAATCTGCTTTGTATTGATATCAGTATGTAAATTAAATATATCACTTCTTGTTTTAACAGCCATAACAAGCTCCTCCATGGCTGTATTACCTGCTCTTTCACCTATTCCGTTAACTGTACACTCTACCTGCCTTGCTCCAGCCTCAATAGCAGCAATTGAGTTTGCAACAGCAAGACCAAGATCATTATGACAATGAACTGAAATTATGGCATTATTAATATTTTTTACATTATCAAAGAGATATTTTATAAGATCATGAAATTCAGTGGGAACTGTATAGCCTACAGTATCAGGAATATTTACAACAGAAGCACCTGCCTCAATTACAGCTTCCACCATTGATGCAAGATAGGCTCTGTCACTCCTTGTTGCATCCATTGGTGAAAATTCAACATTTTTCACCAGCTTTGACGCGTAGGAAACAGCTTCAACCGCCTGTTTCAGCACCTGGTCCCTGGTTTTTTTAAGCTGATATTCAATATGTATATCAGAGCTGGAAATAAAGGTATGAATTCTTGGAGAAACCGCCTTTTCAAGAGCCCTTGCTGCAGCATCAATATCCTTTTCATTCGCCCTTGCTAGTCCGGCGACCTGGGTTTTTTTTAGTTTCTGCGCAACCATCTGAACAGCCTCAAAGTCACCGTCAGATATTACAGGAAAACCTGCTTCAATTACATCAACCCCCAGTTTTTCCAGCTGATCGGCAAAAATAAGTTTCTCTTCAATATTCATGCTGAAACCGGGTGACTGTTCACCATCTCTCAGTGTTGTATCAAAAATATAAATTTTATCATTCATTATACTGCTCTCCATTTCATTTTTTTATAGATTGATCAGCAGGGGCTCAATCCGCCTGCTATACTTAAATTCAAATAAAGGGTTACATCAGATGAGAGTAAACGGGAATACCATTCCCTGCACCTCCGGATATACAAGTTTCAATCTGCATAAAAAAAGCCGTCACTCTTTTTTGTGACGGCTTTTCATTAATCTTCAATATCAAAAGACATCACAAAACTGCACCAGCTCCAGGCAGGCAGAGAAGGAGAAGATCGAGAAGTAATATGTTTTCTCTTTGTGGTGTCATTATTCTTTTCATTATAACACTGTATTAAAAAAATGCAATGTCCCTGTCAATTTAAAAAACTATAATTTTTCAAATCTGGATAAAAAATATTTTTTATAAATTTTTATACCAAGCATATTCTGATGTTCAATAATCTCTTTAAGAATATCAGGAGTAGTCAGCGGATTTATAGTTATTGCCCTGAGCACAACACAATCCTGATAATAATAGAGGGGAATATCGAACATAGTTCTTGATACAAAACTTTCATCTTCATCCCTTATTGCCTTATGCAGTTCAATATTTAGGTCATTAAGGGCTTTATTTATCTTTTCAACTCTGGAAAGATATTTAATCTTTTTTAATCTATTTTTATCATTCATCG
>CAYYKZ010000017.1:9952-16515 GCA_964468455.1 uncultured Leptospirales bacterium
TCCATATCACCTATTTTAAGAAGAAGAGATGCCAGCTTCTCCTTAACCGGGCCCGGAACAAACCTGTAGTTAAAAATAAAAAGTTCCGGCTGATTCATAGCTTCGAAGTTAGGGTGCATTTCCACAAGCCCCCTGAGCACAGAGGTAAGCTTAAATGCATGGTCAAATATCTGTTTAAAGCCCTGACGCCCGAAAATCTTTATAGTTGCCCAGGGCTTTAAAGCTGCAAATGGACGGGACCCTTCAACAGAAAACCTTCCAAGATCAATAGAGTCAGGGCGAATAATATAGTTGGAATTATGCATTAAGGCCTTTGACTCTGTGCCTTTTCGGAAAAAAACCATCCCCAGAGAGGGGGGAGCATAAAGAAGTTTATGAGCGTCAACAGTTACAGAATCAGCCTTTTCAATACCTGCAAAAAGATACCTGTATTCCTCTGCAACAAGAGCAGAGCCGCCCCAGGCAGCATCAACATGGAAATGAGTCTTATACCTTGTTGCTATGCGGCGTATTTCTTTAAGGTTATCTATATTTCCTGTTTCTGTTGTTCCGGCAATTCCTACTATGGAAATTATCTTTGTTTTCGGGCCGCCCCTTTCATTCTGCTCTTCTATTTCCCTGCATGCCTTTTCCAGTTTCAATATATCAATTTTATTTTTATCATCTACAGGAATTTTAACAATACTGCGGTTTCCTATACCAAGAAGTCTTCCAACCTTATCAATTGAATAATGCCCTCTTTTTGAAACAAAAACCACCGCTCTTTCAACTCCATAATGCTGAAAAGCATCATAAACCCCTGCCTCTCTTATTCCGGGGAACCTGCCGTCAGGAGGAAAAGCAAGATTTCTTGCAGCAAGAAGGGCTGTAAGATTAGCCATTGTTCCGTCAAGAGTAATATTCCCGAGAACTATATCCTTATTCTGGATATTCTCCCTGTAAAATTTTTCAGTACGCTTAAATATAACCCTGTGCATCCAGGAAAGATATTCCTTTTCAAGAAAAGTGGAAGCTTTGGCTGACTCTATCTTAACCTGATTCTGATTTAGAGCTGTAGTAATCATCTCAAGAAGAATAACAAAATAGGGGACTGCACTTGTCATGTGACCTATATAATAGGGGTTGCCGACCTTTACAGAGTGAGCAATGACCTTGGTTTTTATTTCATAGAGAACATCTTTAAGGAGATGAGGTTCTAAAGGAACATTTATGTCTGAAAAAATCTTAGCCAGGTCAGAAAGCTGAATAGAACTGTGGATTCCACCCTTTTCGGAGAAAAAAGTGTGTATCATATCAAGAAGTTCATTCCCGAATTCATGGAATTTATCCGGAGAATCGGGCATAATAAAGAGTTTTTTTATCTGCTCAATATCAACGGGGATTGTGCTGCCAATTTTATTATTTCTTAAAGAAGTGTACATTTTTTTTAACTGCAAAATATATTCCTTAAATACTTTATTACAAACAATTTCATCAATATGACTTTATAAAAGAAGCAAAGTTAAGAATTATTTAAATAAAATATAAATTTAAAGAATATTTTTTATTTAGCCCCTCATTAAATGAACTAACCATTTCTAACAGTTATTTCATTATTTCAAGGTTTTTTTAAAATAATATAATAAAAGCGCAATCCTGCAAAAAAATCATAAAAATACCTGCTGAAAGTATTTCCTGATATTTATTACAAAAAAACCTCAATAATAAAACATTAGTGCCGATAATATTATTAGGGATAAATGGATTACAGGCAAGGATGCTGAAATGAACTACATTAAAGAAACCACAAAACTCTGGGCTTTCCCGGAAACAATAGGATATGAAACTGTTCCCGGATATCTATCATACTTCATGGAACTGACAAATTACAATGAACTTATATTTGACCTGTCCAGAACCAGAACACTGCACACGTCATTTATCGGATTTCTGCTCCACTCAAGGCAGATGGCTTCCAGAAACAATATGGACATTAAACTTATTCTCTCGCCCACTGCGGCAAATATACTAAAAATGCTGGAACTATATGACTTCCTTACTTCTCCGACAGTAAAATCTACTGCGGCCAGGAAAAAAAGCGCCTGATTTAAAAATTTCGGCCAATAATAAAAGTATTGACACAAAGTCCCATATTTTATAATTTTTATAAATACTGAAACTCTACTTTCAAGGGAACTGAAATGATTTTTTCCGATTGTCAGATTGATACAGCAACTGAAGTTCTGAAATCAATCGCTCACCCCATAAGACTTAAAATTCTATGCTTTCTCCTGGAAGGAGAAAAAAATGTTGGCGAAATAGAACAGAAATTCGGCTCTACAATTTCCAATATTTCCCAGCATCTTACTGTTTTAAGAAAGGCTGATATAATCATAAGAAGAAAAGACGCTAATTTTATGTACTACTCCCTTAAAGACAAGAATATTGTTACTCTTATGGAAACCATAAAAACCCTGTTCTGCTGAAAATGCTTTTTCTCAACAAAAGAATTGCATGCATAACAGCAATACTATCACTCTTCATAAGCATGGGCCTCTATGCCTCACCACGAAAAATTGAATTCAAAGGGTTAAAGGTTTACAGCAGTAATGAACTTTACAGCATACTAAACCTTAAAGAATTTGAAGAAAGAAAAATTACTGTATCAAATGTAATTAACAGAATAGGCGGTTTTTACACCTCGCAGGGATTCGATCTTTTAAGAATAAGCATTATTCTCAATACACCGGACAGGCTGGTGCTTCATATTGACGAAGGTGAACTGGGGAAAATAGTAATTCACAACCTCAACTCCTATTATTCATTAAAAGTCAGACAGCAGATCAACACCAGAAACAAAATTTATAACCGGATTGAAATTGATAAAAATATAGAAATAATAAAAAAGCGTTACAATATATCAGATGTAAATGCTGAACTTAAACCTGTTACAGAATTTGATAACAACTTTTTTCAGCTTAGAAGAGACCTGAGATCGCTTGAACTGGGCTTTGCTGAAATTGAACTGTTTAGTGACCACCCTCCCCTTTATGACCTGCATATTTATGTAGAAAAAATAAAAAACGGGAAACTCCTCGCAAATAAATCCGGACTGGGATTTGAAATTGACTACAAATTCCCCTCTCTGTTTATTCCTGAAGTGGCCTGGTATAAAAATGATTTTTTAGGCAGGGGTGACCTGTTCAAAATATCTTTCTCATCCGGTTTTGATTTCGGCTTAAAGAAATTTTTTAAAATTCCACCAGGGGAATATCCCTCCTTTCCTCCTGAAAGAGCCTTCACGGAACTGAAGAGTGAATACAAATTTATGCCAGTTAATTCAGATATATTTACACCAATCGTAAAAGGGAAAATCTATCATAATGATACATCCAGGCCTGATCTGGGGCTTGAACGATACCAGTATATACTCACAAGGGGAGTTTTTGCCCCCGGATTTACTCTGCTAAATAATCTTAATCTCTACGGAGGTGCGGGTATTGAAACAGTGTATTTTTTTGACAGCAAAATTGACCTGGAATCATCGGACCATATAAACATTGAAGAAAGAACGGAAACATACCCCTTTTCTGAATTTCAGATCAAAATTGAACCTATACCGGTAAGAATAGGAAACCGGATAGATAAAAATATGGCGTTCACTTATAGAGAACTCTTCAGCGACTACAGCTCCAGTGAAGTTGAACTGACAATTGAGTATGATTTTGAATTTAAAGACCTGAGCATTCTGTCAGTGCGTTCAATGACAAATCTTCTCTTCAGAGATCCCCCCTTCCATCATCAGGAGGATGTAAACAGCAGCTACTTTAAGGGCTTTACCGGTAAAAGCTACTACAGTGAAAAGCAGACAGCATTGTCAGCCGAATACAGGTTTTCAATACATGAGGATTTTATTTACACGGGATTTTTCTGTGACCTGGTTTTATTTAAAGCTGCAGGTTTTGAGATTTCAGGATTAAAAAGGGGCATTATTGCCGGCCCGACAGCAAGAATCCTTTTTTACGACCAGTTTGAATTTATTATATATTTCGGAAGAGACATTCTGCTTCCGGATGAAACCTCAGGGAATAATATCAACATGCGCTTCAGGAAAAAATGGTAAAAAATCAATTAACAGAAATAATTCGGCTGGTTATGAAACATCTTTCGCTGTTCCGCAGAAAACAGTGGGCAAGAATATAGTTTTTTCTGCCATAATTAATAAACTCACGTGGAAGAATATCTCTGTTTGTTATCTGCCCGTCGGAATCTTCATATCTGATAGAAACCTTTTCGCCAATAGATATTGACTTCCACACTGCAACGCCTCTACCCCGCTCAATCCTGATAGCAGGTTTTACCATTTCTCCATGAATATTTAAAAGATCATATAATGTTGATGACCCGGTAAGCCCCCTCCCTTTGATTACAGCAAGAAAAACTTCCATACATGCAATAGAATCATCCAGAGCCCTATGACTTGAGAGTTTAAGCCCCAGATAAGAGGCCAGCGTTGAAAGCTTATGATTGGGAAGTCCGGTAAAATATTTCTGCGCAAGACGCACTGTATCTATTGCTGAAAGGAACGGTAATTTTTCACCAGCATTACTATAGGCCCTGCTTAAAAAAGAAAGATCAAAACGGGGATTCTGAATAACAAGCACACTGGTGCCGATAAACTCTTTTAATTCATCAAGAATCTCATCAATGAAAGGAGCATCTGAAACCATTTCACCTGTGATTCCGTGAATATTTATAACTGATTCAGGTATCTCAACCCCCGGATTAACAAGTGTTGAAAAAGTTCCACAGCTTTTATTCAGAGTAAACCTGGAAACTCCTACCTCAACTATTTTATTAATAGCCGGATTTACTCCCGTTGTTTCAAGATCAAGGGAACAGAATGTAATGTCACCCAGATTACGCATCAAATTCATCTACTTAAAATCACCTATAATTTTTACTTCCGTTTCAAGACTAACACCGGTTTTATCAAATACAGTATTCTGTATATATTTTATTAAATCATATATATTCTGTGATGTTGCATCACCAGTATTAATAATAAAATTGGTATGTTTTTCCGATACCATGGCTCCGCCGATTTTATACCCCTTAAGGCCGCAGTCATTTACAAGCTTCCAGGAGGAATAACCTTCCGGATTTTTAAAAACCGACCCGGCTGAAGGATAATCCATGGGATGCTTAATCCATCTTTCATCAACTGTTTCTTTAACACAAGTTTTAAGAGCATCTCTGTTTTCGGCAGATGGAAGTTTGAAATAACCGCCAAGTATTATTTCACCTTCAGGTATTTTCATTTTTCTGTAACCTGAATCGCCACGGTCAATATCAATCTCTCTTATCCTGCCGGAGGAATCGGCGACTCTTACCCTGTAAAGAATATCGCTGAAACAGCCCATAAAGGTGCCGGCATTCATAAATATGCCCCCACCTATTGATCCTGGAATACCTGCCATAAACTCCACTCCGCCGTATCCTGCATCAATTACGCTTTCTATAAAAACATCCTTTGATACAAAAGCGCTTGAATATATAAATTCATCATTGATTTCCGGATAAAATCCCTTATCAGAAATTTTAATCACAACTCCGGGAATCCCATTATCACTAACCAGAAGATTTGTCCCTCCGCCGATAATACAAATATCACATCCCGCAGATGATGCTGCTGCAAAAGACGCAGCTATACCCTTTTCATCAGAAGGTTCTGCAAAAACAGCTGCAGGCCCGCCTGTTTTAAAAGATGTGTGCCCTGCAAGAGGGGTGTTGACTGATACTTCCCCGTATTTTTTTAATTCGCTGATCATTTTTTCCGCATTACGCATAATTAACTTTTATTCACGGGCTGCGCTGATAAGGCCCGTCTCCTGTATTTTCCTGTAGAAGATAGGGATATGATTTCCCGGGCAACTGTGATGTCAATTAAATTAGCAGTTTCGCAAAGAAAGACAGGTCACCTGCATTTATTTGCGGAATAATCTCTTCTGCTCCTGAAGGCGGTCTGCATAACTTAACTTCACATATGAATTATTTCAGCCGGAGAACAGCACCCGTTTAAGCGTAAAATTCAATGAAGAAAAGCCATGGAATGCCTTGACACATCTGCGGAAATTATAAAAAAAGATCCCCCCGATTCCGGGGGGACATTAAAGAGGAAGCAAAAATGTTAACTCAAAATAAAAGGCGGCTTCCTGAAAGCAGAAACCGCTGAGTTCATTTAATTTTAATAAACAACAATCCTGACCAATGTCAAATATTTTTTTAGAAAAAACCTGTTTTTTCTTATAGTCATTATAAAAAATTACCGTATTTCAATACTGTGTTTAGATTTTAACCATAAAACTATTTATTTACACAGAAAATGTTATTTTTTTCAGCAGAATCGATTGATTTTTTTATAATACAGAAGAGATCCGTCCCGAAGGCCTCATGATAAAATATAATAAAGTGGAACATATTATCATTTATTTATAAGAGATTTAAACCGATATTTAAATATGAAAAAATATAAACAGAATTGCGCAACAGCAACAAGGGTATGAAAAAAAGAATAAAAAACA
>CAYYKZ010000018.1:0-16453 GCA_964468455.1 uncultured Leptospirales bacterium
AGTCAAATGGGGGTATGGAGCAGCAATCAAAATGTAAATGCAGGAGAAACTGTTGAGATGAAAATAAATATTGAGGAAGCTGTATGGGGATTTGATGGCAAGCAGATAAGTACTCCCACTTATTCTCCCCATACTATTGCATGGGAAAGTGCAGGAATAACTGTCCGATATGTGCTGATTGACGCAAGTTCTGATGAGGTCCTCTACAATGGATATGGTACAGAAGCAAATGTAGAAGGAAGTTCCGGATCCTATTATTTTTATGTCGAAGTTGAAAATTTTAATCTCAAAACAGCGTTATTTGGTTATAGCGACGTATGATTAATTATTTAATTCCGCTGATAAAGAAATAGAATTGTTACTCTCAGATACTTCTCTGAGTCTTGATTTACCTGTACCGTCATCATCTGCAACAACATATAAATTGTGTGTTCCTGGTGGTGGATTGTTCCACAAAAAATTGATGTCAAGATAAGACCCGGGATCCAGTCTCTGTGTTATCTCCTGAGTTCCTATTAGTGTTCCGCCTGAATCAGGATCTCCATCATAAAGAGAAACAAAAAAACTGGTTGAAACAAAGATTGCACCGCTATGACCTATTCGGGCTGTAATTGTCGCTGAGGCAGGAAATGCAGAATTATTCACTCTTAAGTATGATGCGCTTAAATCAACCGCTTCAAAAGGATTCATCATCTGATTTTGCCGGTAATTATTGAAGGTGATCCAGTTATTAGCTTCATATTGCGGGATTGAGGCATCATCATTTACATTCGTTATGTGATATGAATGCTGATTCCATATTTTTCTGGTATTCACCCATGTATCATTTGCATCGCCAAAAACAAGAATTCCGTTTTTGTTAGATGAAGGCAGTAAAGTATTTGCAATAACTACAATTTCAGATTTATTATCATTATCAACATCAACAATTATAGGTATCTCTAGAGTAGTTCCTGAACCGATTTCAGTTTTGAAAAGTTCTGAACCATCACTACCTTTGTATATACGAAGAAATAATTCATCAGCATATACAAGTTCTGCACTATCGTCACCGTCGAAGTCAAAAACTGAAGAACCTGTAATTTTTGATGAGGCATCCTGAGTTGGAGAATACCATTTAATTGTACCATCTGCATTTAATACTACAAAATAATTAGCACATGCAATTCCAATATCAGGAATTCCATCACCATTTACATCTGCTATCGTCGGGGCTCCACCTCCACTTGAGGGCAAAGTTATGGGACCCCATAGAGTAGTGCCATCATGTCTTAAAAGCCAGGCTTCTCCATTTAAAACAACTACAATTTCAGGGAATCCGTCAGAGTTAATATCAGCTACAGCAGTAAATCCATTTGCCACGTCATCATTTTTCCAGAAAAGAGTTCCATCATAGTGAAATGCGGAATTGCCTGAAATCAGGAAAGGTTTTTCACCGGAGATCAGAGAAGCAACACATGATGTCATATTCGCATGTGAAGAAGTATTACCTCCTGACCATTTCAGAGTTCCATCATTATTGAATACGTAATCGCCAACTATAATCTCCGGATTTCCATCCTGATCAATATCTGAAATTGCAATGCTTTTCCAGCTAGAAGGTAAACTAACAGTAGAAAGCCACTTTAATGATCCTTCATTATTGATAGCCATAAGTTTATGAGACTCTTCTATTGCAAGAATATCAGGGATGCTGTCGTTATCAATATCACCTACAGCTGGGTTGGAAACAGGATGTGTGTCATAATTAGTTACTGTAAAAAGGTCACCTTTGCCATCGCCTCTTATTACTCTTAAAGTGCCTTCATTGTTATAATTATTATTATTATAAGAATTGAAAATAATATAAGGGATATCTTTTGTATCAATTTTACCGTCACTATTGTTATCAATTAATGGAGAAACTACTGGAGAGCACATAACCTGATTTGAATCGGGGTTTATATCGCTGCCAGTCCATTGCCATTTTAACACAGGGTCAAAGCTTCCAACAGGCGGTTGAAAAATAATGCCTGTCATATTATTGATGACATTATTAGTCTCATCAGTTTCATCAATGTTATTTTTCGCGTCAACAAATGCATAAATAAGATTATCTGCAAAAAGTACAGTTTTGTTAATAATTAATTCAGCAGATATAATACTCTGAGAAATATGTCCGGGAGGTATTAATAATGAACCCAAAAGGATATCTATAGCATTATCATATTCTGCATTATTATTATGATCTTCGAAAAAATATACAGAGTATGATTGGTCTGTATCATAAATACTGTTATTTCGAATGTCAATTTTCAAAGTTCCTTGTAAATGGAGGGTTTGTCTATTAACAACAGTTCCTGTGGTATCAATTTTGACAGGCTCAAGGTCTATACCATCTCTATAAAAAAAAGTTATTTCTGTTTTACTCTCATGACCGGAAAGATTGGTTGCTATCGCAGTAAATGTATGCTCACCGGTTGTTAAAGATGCTGCATTTAAATCAAAGACCCAGTTTTGGAAGCTATTAGCAGTATCAGCGTTAAATTCAGAGCCATTGATTAATATTTCGATGCTTGCTATACCCTCTGCATCATGTGCAGTTCCATTGACAATAATAGGGTTGGTTAAGACCTGATAATCAGTTAGGTTCTGGATAGATATTGATGGCTTTGATAGTTGGTCAGACGGATAATTATCTGTAAAATTGGAACATGCCAATAATTGAGAAAGGATACAAAGAATAATAAACTTCGAAATTTTATATATAAATGTTTGATTCAAAAATCTCATAGAATACCTTTATTACTTACTCTCAGTTTTAAGTTTATCTACCATCTCTCTGAAATTATCAAAAAGTTCAGTGAAATCATCTTTATCCCGTAAAGGACGAATATCCGGATATTTACCATTTTTTATTTCATTTATATATCTGTTTAAAATAAAGACAGGTCCTGAAGTACGATGAGATCGTTTAATTATTAAATAAAACATAACCATAGATTGCAGCAGAAGCAATGAAACCAGGATAAAAACAAGACGATAATTATTAATGTTTATCTGATGAATTATTGAAATTGATTCATCAAGTTTAGATTTATTAAGCGCCATGTCTTGTTTAAGCTCACTTCGGGATACGCGAAAGTTGTTAAGATTTTTTGAAGAGGAGAGGGCAAGAAGAGTTTTAAAAACTTCATCCTGCTGACTGGAGATCTCCTTTTGATTTGCAGCAACAATTTCAAGATCATAGCTGTATTTATATGATGTATAAGCCAGAATGGCAATAAAAGCAGAAACTGCAATTGCTGCAAATGCAGTAAAAGTGGCCGCCATTTTAAGCTGATATTTTTTATCTATTAGAATTTTGCGGTTTCGTTTCATTTTAAAAATTTTTCCTTATACCAAGATTTAACAGCATGTAATGGGGATTGCTGTTTTCTTCAAAAAAGATTCCCCATGAAGGACGAAAAATCAATTCATAGTTTTCTGTAAAAGACCATGAGGTTTCTGCTCCCATAATGAATGAAGGATTATAGTAAAAATCTGAAGTACTTGATCCTGTAGAGTTCCTGTCTCCATCTATGTAGTGAAAAGTATAACCTGGACCTGCTAAAGGTGAGAGTTTAATATTTTTATAAATATTAAACTTATATCCAGCAACCAGGTGTGAGGAAAACATATATGCTGAATCTATTCTGTCCTGAGTATTTTGAAGAGAGAATGCATTGATATTCAGGGCAATATATAATTGTTCAAGTTTAGAAGTGGATGCATATAAACTCGAAGATATTCCATAGCCTCCATCGGCAATGTTTTTATAGTCGCCGGCAGTTTTAAGATAAGCAGGCATTATTGAAAATCCGGTGTAAACAAAGAAAGGAGGCTTTTCTTCAATCTGTTCAATTTCAGGAGTGTCTGGAGTTTCTATACTATAAAATTGATTAATTTCTCCAGCTATTTTTTCAGCTTCAAGTGAAATTTCTTTTGTATTGGGAAACTCCCTTTCGAAAAAGATGTCTGTAGAGTTGGTCTGTAAATTAATTACCTTTACTGTAAATAAATATTTCTCTTCTTTTAAATCTTCAACAAGATATTTGCTTATTCTTTTTTCGCCAATGATATTTTCTATACGTGTAATTGAACCTGAAATGAATAGCGCATTGGGATGCATTTGACTGATTTTATAAATGCAGTCTTTATCGCAATCCTGTAAATTTAATTCCAATTCATTAGGTGAAATAATAAAAAATTTTTTACCAGAAAGATTATTTCTGATAATTGATACTGCATTTACTGCATGTGAAGATGCTAAATTAGAGGTAGTGAAATTATTAATAATAACTGGATATTTATTTTCACTGGCCTGAAGATAGAATGCCTTAATGAGAATCAGGATCATTAAGCGATATTTCATTTAACGGATGTTCCTACTAATTGTATTTATAAAGAGAGGTTCAATTTACAGGATGATATTATAGAGATAATTTAAATAATTACAAGCACATTTTAGAGTTATTATAAAAAGTGTTTAGTAAATGCGAGAGAAATAAAAAATAATTGTGGAGTTGTTGTTTAAACAGAAAACAGGGGGCACATACCCCCTGCTTTCTGTTTAAATTTATAGTGTGATTATATATTACTTTATAATCGGCTTTCCGTTATATCCAAAGCTTATAAGCTCCGTAACATTTTCTCCATCTTCAGAAGAAGTACGTACAACTCCATTTACAGGAACATCAGGGTGAAGCCATGTTGTTGACTTAAAGGTTTTAAAAAGTATTTTTACTTCAGATTTGGCAGTTGATGTTGAAGCAAATTTTCCTGCAGGCACAGTTACAGGGCCTCCGTTTTTAAAGCTTGTATTAACATTTACCAGTTTGCTCCATGTAGACTGAAGAGCAAAATTGTAAACCATAATCTGGGTTTCTTCAAGTTTCTGTACAGTGCCGTCTTCCTGAAGCATCTTCATCCATACAACCTTAATCTGATCGGTTTTTCCTGTATTAACAGCTCTTTCGTAACCGGTAATAAGCATCTGCATCCCTGTCACTTTACCTTCACGGTTAGTGCTTGTTGTCTCAAAAATCCATCCGCCGCTCTTTTTGCCTACAACCAGCATTCTGGAAACACTTTCCTTTACACCGTCTACTTTATTGCCTACTACTACATATTGACCCGGGGCCCATCTGCGGACTTTATAAAAACGTTTAGCATTATAAGCTTTTCCATTACCCTGCCATAGCGGATCAAGAGCAGATGGTGAATCTTTTTTGGGACCGCTGGAACATGATGTAATAAGAATTGCTGATATTAACAATAGAAATGGGAGAACTTTTTTCATACTGAAACCTCTTTTAAAAATTTTTTAATTATTAACAATAATAATCTCTGATGAGCAAAAACAATTCCGCCGGATGGAACACCCTTGTTGATAAATATAGTGAATGCTCTTAGGGGAAAAGGTTTTGAATTATATAGATATCTAATAGTCGTTATTAATAGTCAATTAGAATATAAAAAATTAGAGTTTTTTATTCATCCTTGAGTTTATCGTGAATGGATATCCGGTTAAAAGCTATAGAATTAATTACTTGCCAATAGGGGCATGTTTTAAATAGTAGTTTATAAAGAGTTAAATATATTTCAGTATTGGTTGCTGATAAATTTTAGAAAAATACAGGTAGGATATATGGATTATTTTAAAGGTACAGATGATTATGTAATATCAAAGGAGTTGAGGGACAATGTTAATGTATCCATAGCTCTTCAAAGGCCTCTTATTGTTAAGGGGGAACCTGGGACAGGAAAAACTCTTCTTGCCCATGCCATTGCAAAGGGACTTGATAAAAAATTTTTTATCTGGAATATTAAGTCCACTACAAAGGCTCAGGAAGGACTTTATGTATATGATACAGTGCAGAGACTTAATGACGCCCGTTTCGGCGACAGTGATATTTCAGACATTAAAAAATATATTAAACTTGGCAAGCTCGGCGAGGCTTTCAATGCCGATGCGCAGGTGGTTCTCCTTATTGACGAGATTGATAAAGAAGATGTTGAATTCCACAATGACCTGCTCAATGAGCTTGATAAGGCAAAAAATCGTAATATTATGATTATTACTTTAAACAGTGAAAAGGCGCTTCCAGATCCTTTTCTGAAAAGATGTATTTTTCATTATATTGAATTTCCTGATCAGGAGCTTATGGAAGAGATTGTTCATGTACATTTTCCTGAAATTGAAAAAAAGCTTCTTAGGGAAGCTCTGAAGAAATTCTACTGGATCAGAGAATTTGATATGTTGAGGAAAAAGCCTTCAACAAGTGAATTGATTGACTGGCTCCAGGCATTGCAGATTGGCGGAATTCCGGCAAAGACTATTGAAAAAGAAATTCCATTTCTGGGCAGTCTTCTTAAAAAACAGGAGGACATTGAATTGGTACAGAAGTCAGGTAAGTCCCATTATGCATACAATTCCAGCATGAGGACCAGGGATGTTTATTAATTTTTTCTTTAACCTGAAGTCAAGGGGCGTGCCTGTTTCACTTCATGAATGGATTACCCTTCATGAAGCAATGACGCTTAATCTCAATGACTGCAGCCTTACCTCTTTTTACAACATGGCCAGGTCAATTCTTGTTAAAAACGAAATAATGTATGACCGCTATGACATGGCTTTTCTTGATACATTTGAGGGGATTAATACCACAGATGAGATGCTTGATGAAATACTTGCAGGCCTTAAAAAGGTAAAGGAGTTGCATCTGTCAGAAGAGGAGAAAAAGCAGATTGAGCAGCTTAACCTGGATGAAGTGCTGAAAAACTTTGAAGAGCAGATGAAGCAGGGGCATTATAAGGATCATGTGGGCGGCAACAAGGCTATTGGTACAGGGGGACGCTCCACTCAGGGTGCTTGGGGTTATAATCCTGCAGGGATAAGAATAGGGCAGGGTGAGTCCAGGCATAAAAGGGCTGTGCAGATAGCGGAAAAGCGTACATTCCGTAATTATTCAAGCGATATTACCCTTGATACAAGACAGATGAAAGTAGCTCTCTCACATTTAAGGTCGCTGCTGCCCATGGGACAGGGTGAAAAGCTTGATCTTAAGAAGACAATAGATGTGACCTGTAAGAATGCGGGTGAAATTGAATTTGTATGGCAGACTAAGGAGAAGAAAAGCTCAAAGGTTATGCTTATAATGGATGTGGGCGGTTCAATGACTCCATTTTCCGAACTTGCTGAGAGGCTTTTTTCTGCAGCTGCTTCCCAGATAAGCAGGTTTAAGCATTATTATTTTCATAACTGTTTTTATCAGGATCTCTGGACAGACATGGAGAGAAATCAGTCTGTTTCAACAATGGATATGCTTAAAAGCGAGGATTCTGATTACAAGGTGATTATTGTTGGTGACGCTGAAATGGCACCATCTGAGCTTACCTGGGCTAATGGCGCAATTGATTACTGGTATTACAATGATACTCCGGGGCTTGTGTGGATGCAGAGACTCAAGGAGAAGTTTAAGGATGTGATCTGGCTTAATCCGCTTCCGAGAAGATCATGGGAATATGTTCACTCCATAAGGATGGTACGGGATATATTTCCCATGTTTGAGCTTACACTTGACGGCCTTGATGAGGGAGTAAAATTTCTAATGACAGGTAAATGCAGGTTATACGATTTTAAGAAAAATTAGGCTAACCAACTGTAAGTATTACTGAAGATATGTATTGATATAATAATGCTCTCATTCCCCGGCCGTTAACGGCTGAATGGTTATGAGAGCATTTTTTTATTTTTTTTATAAGAATCAGGTCTGATTAAAGAAATAAGTAATTTTTAAAGAACATCATTACAGGCAGAATTATTATAAGAAAAATTATGGTGTTCATTGCAAATAGAGAGGAGTTCTGCCGTGAATCCAGGTCGTAAAGTACTGTGCTGATGACAGAGTAAACAGCAGCAGGCATCAGGGATTGAACCAGGATTACACCTCTTACTCCTGGTGAAAGATCAAAGGGATATACTGCAGCAAAGGTTAGAGCAGGTATAATCATAAACCTTATAAGGGCGAGTGATATCTGCTCTTTTTTATATGCAGCGAGATCTTTAAAGTCAAAACTCATTCCCAGAGTAAAGTAGTATACACCTACTACTGTAAACAGGAGCAGATCAAGAGGAAAATAGATTTCCGGCCTGGGAATTTTAAGTAAATGAAGAATAAAGGCAGCCAGAATTCCCAGGAGCGGGAGATTCCTGGGATTTGCGATAAATATAATAAAATCGCTGAATTTTATAAGTTGTTCAGATCCTCCGCCACTGAATTTGAATGCTGAGAATCTGGCAAAGGGAAAGATGAAGATGAAAACAAAGGGGAGGTAATAGATTATATAAATTGAAGCCAGTCCAAGGCCTTTTTCCCCTGCTATCAGATAGCAGATCATACCCCCCATCGTGATACCCTGATTTGACAGTGATGAACTTATCTTGAAAGAATCCTTTGATTTGCCTTCCAGCTTTAATATATGAGATATGATTATTCCAAGAGCAAAACCGGATGTTACAGTAAAAATACCGGCCATGGGAAGGAGTGCAGCATCCATTGAAAGTGAAAGTCCCCATATAGTCCAGAGAAGTATAGGCGGTTCCACAAAGATAAGATTGAGGGTGATAAGCTTTTTTGCAGACTCATTTTTTTCCGGGAAAAATTTTTTAAATATTCCTCCGGCCAAAAAAGTTGTAAAAATAATAATCCAGAAGATAGTCAGTTTAAGTGATATATCCATAACTCGAAATTAAAACAGCATCAGTAAGGGGTGCAACTCTTTTTATATGCTATTAATTTATTTATTCCAGCCGGACTTTATTTAAGACCGGCTGAAATGGGGAGAAATCAGTAACGAAGAACCATGGCTATTCTGTTGTGTACCTTAAGATCATCTTTATCAAGAAAAAATACCTGCCCTCCCCGGTTTATAACTTCTTCAATTATTTCGTTCACAGCATCCTCTACAATGCCCGGAGAAGTTGAATCTTCTGCAGGAGCAAGGATCTGATTATCTTCATTAATTACTGCAGGGAATTGAAATTCCTCTTCAACAAGGAGTAAAGAGCCTCTTCCTTCAAATGCGGTGTTCCATACCTGGTCAATGCCTGATGCATAATGTCCGTTACTGATTGAGTCATCCAGTTTCCTGAGCATGTTTTTTTTCTTCTCTTCCATGTGACCGCGCATTAAAGGCCATGTAAGCCGGGCAAGTTCAAAAGGGGAGGATTTGTCATATGAGCCTTTCATTTCACCTGCTATGTGTTCATTAAGTTCTGTGATATCTTTGTAATAGGCAAGTGTTCTTTCAACACCGGTTATTACAAGAGGGAGAGAGGTGTCTTTAATAATTGAGGCCAGGGCTTTATCTGTTTTTCTGAAATATTTACTGTACTGTTCATCCTTGTATGAAGATATGTTTACTATTTCTCCTGTGGGACGAGGTGTACTGTTTTCATCTTCAGCAAATAATGCCGGGAAATCATCGTTGATTATTTCTACAGGTGAATCAAGAAATATATCGAAAAGGCGGGTTGCTTTTTCACTGAGCGCGAGTACAAGATATCTGGGATTTTTATGTATTGCATAAACAAGGTTTCGGGTGGCAAAGGTTTCATCAATAATAACCTGCTCCTTTGAGGAAACAGGAAGGTCATACCTGGCGGAAAAATCTTTACAGGCATATATGGCAAGTGAGTCTGCTGTCCGCGTATAGTCAATGGAAGATACAATAGATTCAATTCTCTGAATTATCGGCTCAATTTCCCGATGAGGAAATTCCTGATTAAGGCGGGAAACAGCTTCCTTTACAAGGTTCTTTACTGTTATAGGATCCTGCTTATTATCAGGCTTGGTTTTATGTGTTGGCGCTATTATTGATACACATGGATATGACCTGTAGGACATCACTTTTTTAAGTTCATCTCTGTTCATAAGCTCTCCTTGTGAATCGTGATTTTTTTTAATATAATAACAGTTGCAGATAGATACAAAAAAACTGTTACATCATATTTTATTAAATCACCACTCTGTATATGAAGCTATACCTGTTATTTTTTCAGGAATCTGATGATTTCTTCAATATCAGGTATTTCCGGAATATCATATTCTCTGGAAAAAATCACTTCACCTTTTTCATCAATCAGAATATTTGCTCTGCCGGATATGCCTGCTTTTTCAATAAAAACGCCATATTTCTGAGCAACTTCACCATGGGGCCAGAAATCTGAGATCAGACTGGTTTTTTCTATTTCGAGGAAATCGCTCCACTCCTTTTTACAGGGCTGACTGTCCACACTTATGCCCAGTGCAACAACATTCAGCTCATCCAGCTCATCATGCTTTACTTCAAGGGCCCGCATTTGAAGATCGCAAACCCTGGTCCAGGCAAGGGGGTGAAATGACAGCAGTACTTTTTGACCCTTTAAAGATTTGAGACTTATTTCGACTCTGTGCTGATTCTTTAATTTAAAGTCCGGTGCATTATTGCCGGGTTTAATTATAGTATTCATATAAAATCTCCTTTTATGGCTGTATATTTACAGGAAACAGGCCCGCTTAAGTTTAAATGAACAGATCGCTGTTTTGCTGTTTTATCAAAAGTATAAACAGGATTCAGTTAATATAGCTAAAAAGAAGTGTCCAGGCGATAAATATTGGCGGTAGGATGATAGAAAAAAATTATTTTCCGGGCCTGTACCCTTTATCTTCAGGGAGGTTGGATTTTGAAGCTGATGATTTTGCCAGCTCATCGCATCTTTCGTTCATTGGATTTCCCGCATGCCCTTTTACCCAGACAAATTCGGCATTTAACGGTTTAAGCAGGTCGAGGAGTTCACTCCAGAGGTCAGGATTGATGGCGGGTTCCTTATTGCTTTTTATCCAGTTGTTTTTCCGCCAGCTCTTTGCCCAGCCCTTAGTGATGCCATTTACAACATAGCTGGAATCGCTGTAAATTGTTACTTGTTTATCTTTATGTTCAAGCTGCTTCAAAGCTTCTATTACAGCCATAAGTTCCATTCGGTTGTTTGTTGTTTTTTTAAAACCGCCGGAAATTTCCTTTTTTTCGGAATTATATAGAATAACAGCTCCGTAACCACCCGGGCCGGGATTTCCCAGGGATCCTCCGTCAGTGTAGATGATTACTCCATCTTTAACAGGAGCAGCTGTCGGTGCGGGGGATTTTTCTTTGATAGGAGATGCTGAAGAGTTAAGCCACTCCTCAGCATCTTTAAGTGTTAAAAAACCTTTATAAACAGCTCCCTGGAAACCGTCTATTTCAGCTTTTGCGTCGGGCCAGTTGAAATATATCCCAGGTTTCCTTCCCCGTTTTACAGCATAATATTTTTTGGGAGCCATAAGTTCATCCTGATTATTTAATTTTACGCCACTCTTTCCCTTTGCTGTCGAGTCCCATTTGCCCGCCGGGATTCATAATATTATTAGGATCAAAGTGTTTTTTCAAGGCTCTGAGAACATCCATCTGCTCTTTTCCCAGGTGCTTTTCCATCCATGGGCCTATCATTTTCCCAACACCATGGTGGTGGCTCAGGGAGCCGCCGCTTTTGTTAATGGCGTCAATTATCCCTGCCTGGAAATCGGTATAATCCTTCAGATCCTTTTCCTTCATTATATAAATGAAATAAAGGTTGGTACCCTGAGGATAAAAGTGAGAACCGTGTGTCATGCATATTGTGCCGGGCCTCCCCTTAACATATTCTCTCACATCTTGATGAACCTTGTGAAGATTGTCCCATGTAACAGATGTTTCAAGAGTGTCAATTAATATTCCGTAATCCTGCAGGTCTTCACGCAGATAGGGATCTTTGTATCGTCCCGGTTCCCACATTTTTGTAGGAAGTCCTGTAATATACATCCCGCCATGTTTACGGCAGATTTTTTTAACCTGTTTTTTTACATTCCGTGCAAAATTTTTCTCACCTTCACATGATCCGAGAAAAAGCGATCTCTGCATCGGTTTAAAACCTCGAAGCTGCATACCCTTGTCAAGTAGAGTGCCGTCTATGCCGTACAGTTTTAGGCCGATATGTGTCTCCTCCTCATCAGATATTCTGAAAACAGCAGGCATACCGAACTCGCTCTGTGTTATTTCTCTCCCGGCATTAATTGCGTTTTCAAATGTAGGGAAAATGAAGCCGAAACGCTGCCTGTTCTCAGGCATATGTCTGAAAACCTTTAATGTCAGTTCTACAAGAACACCAAAGGTTCCTTCGCTTCCTTTCATTATATCATTAACCTTGGGTCCTGTAGCTGTTGCCGGATACTCAAGGGTTTTGAATGAACCTGCAGGTGTGATATACTCCTGGCTTATAACCAGATCATATGCGTCACCATAGTAGGATGAAGCCTGACCTGAACCAAGAGTGGCTACCCATCCGCCTGCAGAGGAAAATTCAAAGGACTGGGGGAAGTGGCCGCACGTATATGGAAGCTTTGTACCGAAAATTTCAGGGGCTCTGTTTAATGCGTCTTCAAGAGCGGGCCCCATAATCCCTGCTTCAACAGTAACTGTCTGGTTAAGTTCATTGACCTCAATGATTTTGTTCATGTAAGTATTCAGTACAAGTGTTACTCCTCCCTTTGAAGGGCGAAGGCCGAAATTAACAGATGAACCTCCGCCATAAACATAAACAGGAATTTTTTTGGTATTACAGTAGGCGATTAATTCTTTAACTATCTTTTTATTCTGAGGGTGAACCACCAGGTCAGAGACGCGGTCGATTTTTCCTTTTCTTAATATTATTGCCTCTTCAATTGTTTTGCCTGTGGAGTATTTAAGCCTGTCATAAGGTTCAATTGAAACATTATCCTTACCCGCTATTTTTTCAATAGCAGTAATATTCTCCATTTTAAGTTTTACCGGGCTTCGGAAGGATACAGGTTCATCACCGGTAGTAACAGTTTTTTTAAAGTCAGATTCATTAAGATTAAATGTTGCCATCATCTCTTTAAAAAGTTTGTCATTGGGATGTTTAAATTCCTCAGGTGCACCCCATTTAAAAATCGATCTGTATGAACCCTCAACAGGGGGGGTTGATCTCCATATATGGCTGTATCTGCTTTTTTTATTTTCCATTTTTATTCTCCTTATTATTTAGGAATTGATAGAATCTTTTCAGATTCTCTGATCTCGCTTTTTATTTTTTCGCTATCCCAGCCAAGCAGAGAGCCCGCTGTTTCAGCTGCCAGATTAAGTGATTTTTTACCAGGGTGACCCAGTGTCCCGATACCTGTTCTGCGGAAAAGAATATCATTAAGAGTGCAGGCAGATTCATACTTTACCGCATAAACTACCTGGGCAAGAATATCGCCATTGCTGTTTAGAGGTGTAAGATATTTTTTATCTTTTTTTGCAATATCCATGAGAGCATCCAGTTCAGTTCCATATATGCCGGAAAGGTAATCGATAGTGTCTCTGCTGACTTCACTATATTTTTCCCTGCAGTGAGCAAAAAAAGCTTCAATATCCTCTATTTCACAACCTTTTAAATATTCCTTAGAAGTAACTGAAGGTGATTTTTTTCTTCCTGTTTTTTTAGATATAAGTTTGAGTACCTGTTCAGCAAGGTTCCGGCTTGTTGTGTATTTCCCGCCTTCAACAGTTATCAGTTTATCAAGGCCGTCTTCCTTATTATCATAGATTTCATATTTCCTCGATGACTGATAAACACTTTCTGTCTGATCCTCAACAAGTGGGCGCAGACCGCCGTAGGAGAAGAGAACATCTTCGTATTTAATTTTAATCTCTCCACCGAATGATGCATTCAGGTCATTAATCAGTTCATCAATACTCTGCTTTGTAATTTTCCAGTCATCAGGGTTCCCGATGTATTCCTTATCAGTAGTTCCTATTATAGAATGGCCTCTCCATGGTATAATAAAAATATGTCTACCAGAAGGGGTTGTAGTTGTAATAAGATGATTTTTTACAATTTTTTTTGTGATAATATGTATCCCTTCAGACCGTCTCATCACTTCGCCGTTTGCCGGGTTCCCTGAAAGTGTAAGAATTTTATCAGCCCAGGGGCCTCCGCAGTTTACAGTGATTTTTCCTTTTACCTGAAGTTTCTTGTTTTTTAAAGAATCTTTCACTTCTACGCCATTTATGATGTTTCCTTTTTTTATAAATCCGGTAACTTCCATATAGTTTGCTGTATCTGCTCCGTAGGCCTGAGCGGATTTTATAAATGCCAGTGTAAGCCTTTCCGGTGAAATGCTTGCACAGTCATAATATATTAACGAACCTGTAAGATCATCATGTTCAAGAGCGGACTCACGTTTAATTGTTTCCTCTCTTGAGAGCATGCTGTGGCAGGGTAGTTTTTTATTTTTGTCCCAGGTCCATCTTTTATCAAATGATAAAATATCGTAAAGTATCATCCCGATCTTAAGTATGTTTTTCCGGCTTTTAAGGGATTGCCTGTCAGAAACAATCATATTCGCCATGGGATAAACAAAATTTGGCGCGATGTTTTCGAGAATCCGCCTTTCCCTGAGAGACTCCCTTACAAGTCCAAGCTCCATATTGGCCAGATAGCGGAGACCGCCATGAATGAGCTTGGATGTTGCTGAGGATGTCTTTGAGCCATAGTCGTGGCGTTCAAGGAGAGCCACTGAAAGACCCCTGGAAGCCGCTTCATAAGCCACAGATGCGCCTGTAATCCCGCCGCCAATTACTACTACATCATATTCTTTATTGTCTTTAAAATCGTGTCTAATCATGTTTTAACTCCATATTTTTTAATATCTGATGCTCAGCATAGAGAAGAATATCAAGCATCAGTTTGCGGCATTTATCTGAATCTTTATTTTTAAGAGCGGTAAATATCTGTTTGTGAAAACGCGAGGATTTTTTGATATTATCAGGTTCTGAGAAATAAAGATCTGAATATTCAATAAAAGTATCATTGAAAAAGTTTAAAAGAAATGAATAGAAGAGATTCCCGCTTGCTGAGGCAATGACCCTGTGTATTCCCAGATCCTGTTCGGCAACTGTGATTTCGGAATTCTCAATAATTGTTTTTATTCCATCGAGTTCTTCATCATCAGCATTTTCCGCTGCAAGAACAGCCATTTCCGGAAGAACAATACGGCGGATGTGCAGAATCCCCTGCAGAATGACAGGTGTGAGCGGCCCCTGGGAGCGGAGAATTATTTTAAGAAGTTCCAGGTTTCCGCACTCCCTGTAGTTTTTGATATAAATTCCATCTCCCTGCCTGATTGTAAGGAGTCCCAGAATTTCCAGCTTCCGCAGGGCCTCTCTCAGGGTATTGCGGTTAACATTCATTAAGGCCGCCAGTTCCCGTTCAGGAGGGAGTTTTGCGCCAGGTTCAAGCTTCCCTTTTAGTATACTGTCTGTTATCTGCGCTGCTATTTCTTCATTGAGATTTTTCTTAGTTACTGCTGTAAACATTGATTTTCTTTCCAGGTATTAAGGTATAATGGTTGAACCAATAATACAATTTTTCGTTTGCTTTGTCAAATTTTTTTTAAAAAATTGCGAAAATAAGATAGTTACCCGAACCTTTGAAAGAGTCTGCACCCTGCCTCCGGTTCGCCCTCTCCATGTGGAGAGGGCTTTTCCCATAGGCAGTAACTTAAAGACATTGCCCCGTAAGGAGCATAAAAAAATCGCTTGAGAAAGGTATTGAGTTGCAGTAAAGTGGTATTCCATTATGAATTATGATGAAGATGTATTAAAAAATATGTAACTTGATTAAGCTGTCATACGCTCCTTTTGAGCTTTGGAGCACAGGAGTAGAATATTGTGGAATTAGAGTCAAAGCAGGAAAAATATATCCCCATAGAAAAGAATAAAATTAGGCTTTATTACTTTCTGGGTTCAGGTTCGGCAGTTATTATCCTGGCGTTATTTATTTCTTTTTTTCATATATTTGGTTTATATCAGGAATATCAGAAAAAAATAAATCAGCTATCTGAATCAATAATCAGTGAAAAGAAATATTTTCTGAAAAATGCTGTTTCCAGAACAATATATATGATTGAATGGGAAAGAAATAATACACAGCAGTTAATGTCCTCTAAAAATCTTTCGCAGAATCAGATTGATAAAATAAGCATTCAGAGAATATCAAGTTTCATTCGTAATTTAAGACTTATTGATGATGGTTATATATGGGTAAACCATATCCTTGACTATGAGGGGGGAGACAAATATGCAATACGGCAGATTCATCCCAACCTGCCGAATACTGAGGGACAATACCTCTCAACTGAAACAACTGATATTAAAGGGAATACCCCTTACAAAATAGAGCTTGAGGGTGTTAGAACTAATGGGGAAATATTTTTCGATTATTATTTTAAAAAGATGGGAAGTGAAAAAATTGCTCACAAATTAACCTATGCAAAACTCTACAAACCGTGGAACTGGGTTGTGGCAACAGGTG
>CAYYKZ010000019.1:0-14147 GCA_964468455.1 uncultured Leptospirales bacterium
ATTGAGCTTGCTGAAAATACAATGCTTATAGTTGTTCTTGATGACAAGGGCGTTAACATCAATTTTGACAGGGGAGGAATTTCAGCAAGTACAGGCGGGGAAGGGGTTGTAAGGCTCAATTCAAGTGACGCGTCCGTATCCCTTTCAGAGGGGGATATATCAGTAAAGAAAGATAATGCCGGAATGGATATTCAGGTGAATTCAGGTAAAGCTGAAGTTTCAGCGTCAGGGGAAACAATAGGGATTACATCTGACATGGTTGTGTCTGTGACAGATGGTAAACCTGAATTAAGAGAAGGGAGGCTTGTGCCGGTTTTCCCCGGAAATAACGGGGTAATAGTAACCTTTGCCGGAAATGCTGTATTTGACTTGTCCTGGGAGAGTGACATGAAAGGCGAGCTTCAGGTGGAATTATCCAGGAACAGCAGCTTTTCCCCTCTTTTCGCTGTTTACAGGACAAAAGGGGGAAACGTAAAAATTAAGGCTCCGGAGGGGGATTATTACTGGCGGCTTGTTAAAGGTGGAGTAACAAGTATACCTTCAGCATTTTCTGTTGCGGATGATAGAAAACCGCGGATTCTTTCACCGCATAACAATGAGAATGTTGTTCAGGTGGAGGGAACGGGACTGGTCACATTCAGGTGGGAAACCGGGATAATGCCTTCATCATATGAAGTTATTGTGGCAAAAGACAGTCAAATGTCAGAGCAGGTTCTGAAGCTGAATTCAAAAGTTAATACTATTTCAACAGATAAGATCAGGCCGGGTATATACTACTGGAAAGTTAGGAGCATTTATCCTGAACAGGTATTCGCTGAAGCAGCTGAGTCCGATCAGGGGAGGTTCACTCTTGAGCAAAGCGGCTTTCTACTTACAAAACCTGTTCCGTTGAGTCAGGGCCCTGTTACAACAGCAGCACCATTCCGGTTAAGCTGGACTGGTGTACCTGGCGGCAGAGCTTACAGTGTGGAAATATCTTCAGATAAGGATTTCCGCAACATTGTTACTGCGGCGGAATCAAATAATACATTTGTTTATATATCAGAAGTTTCTTCTCCGGGCAGGTATTACTGGAGAGTGGGTGCTCTTGTGGGTGATCGGGTATCAGCTTTTTCAGATACTGCAGTGCAGGAGATTGTTGAACCTCTTGCGATTACTCTTCTTTCTCCTCTGCCAGGTGATGTTATATTCCCCGGAAAGGAAAAGATAAGATTTTCATGGAAAGACCCCAATGGAGGGAGCAGGTATTTATTTGAAATGTCAGAAGACAGTAACTTCCGGACAAGGGAAGTTGTCATGGATGCGGATCTTTCTTCTGTTGATATTGGGAATCCAGGCGCCGGTCAATATTTCTGGAGAGTTCTTCTTAAGGGGGAAGGTGACCGGATGATAGCCAGAAGTTCCATTCAGAGTTTTTCTGTACCGGTTATGATTAAAGCTCCTGTGCCTTTATCTCCGGAGAACAATGAAAGGGTTATCCCTGCTGTAAAAAGAAAAATAAGGTTTGAGTGGGAAAGATCTTCAGGTGCTGATGATTATGAGGTGGAAATATTCCGCCGCATGGCAGGGACTGAGAAATCGATGAGTATTTTCTCATCTAAAGATAATCATATTGAAATAACAAATCAGTCAGTATTCAGACCGGGTAATTACAGCTGGGTTGTGCGGGCTAAAAAGTTCTCAAGAGGAAGGGTTGCAGGCTATTCCGAGTCGGAGAGATATTATTTTGAGGTCCGGGAACCCGATATTCTACCCCCTCCTGTTATAAAGAAGCCTGAAATTATTTTTTATTAGGCTGGAAGATATGAGATGGACAGGATTTATAATAATGTTTCTCCTTTTCGGATCTCTCTCATATTCCGATTCAAGGAGGAAACTCTCCTGGGAACCTGTACCCGGCGCAGGCGGCTACTATCTTGAGATCCGGAATTCTGATGATATAGTCATCACCTCAACTGCTGTTAAAGATAATTTCTATGAAATTACAGACCTTGAACCCGGGGATTATTCATTCCGGGTTGCAACAATCAACATGCTGAATCAGAAAGGGGAGAGTTCTCCCTGGATAGATTTTACAATAGAAAGACTTATTATACCTGAAGTATATTCAGTGTCATCACGAAAACTTCCGGTTTCCGCGATAACCAGGGATATACTGGTCAAAGGAAAAAATCTTAATATCAGTAGCAGATTTTTTCTCCGCAGCAGCGGTGTGGATATTCCTGTAACAGAAGTGGAAGTAAAATCAGAAAGAGAAGTTCTTCTGACAATTAAACCTGATTCCGGAATGAAAGGTTCTTATGACCTTGTTGTGGTAAACAGGGGAGGTGCAGAGGCTGTTCTGAAAAGCGCATTTGAGATAGCTTATAAAGAATTAATAGAACAATATTATTTTACTGCAGTTTCATATTCAGTTAATATGCCGGTTGGCGCGTGGAGTGAATACTTTGATTTATCTCTTACCGGAGCTTCATTGTATTTCCAGAAGTCTGCTTTTACAGGTGACAATAAAATTTACTATTATGAGGCGGAACTGGATATTGTAAGGTATAATAGCAGTGAAACTGCAAAAAAAAGTTCATTCACCTTAATCTCCGCAAGTGCAGGAATTTCTATTTATTACCCCTTAACAGATGGAGTGCAGATTTTCGGGAAAATACTTGCAGGGCCTGCTTATAATATCCTTGATCTGGAAGAGGACAGTACCGTGAGCAGGTCCCTGGATATATCCGCATCTGCCGGTATCGGCATAAGATATTTTTTTAATAAAGATTTTTTTGTAGAGCCTGCATTTTACTGGAGAACAGTTTTTATGGCAGATGAATTTTTTTCTAATGCTGATATATCATTATATGCAGGTGTCAGGTTCTGATTGAAGTTGCAGGGGGGAGCAGAAGAGTCCCCCCTTTAATATTCTTAAAATGCCCTCACAGCTCGTACTCTTAATTTTGTACCTTTACTGAAATTCCCCCCATTGCCGTAAAAAAAATATTGAATCCATGCTGCATCAATATTTTTTTCTGATGAACTCCAGTATCCGGTATCGGCAAAATCACCGAGGGGTGTATACTCTTTATTTTTTATATCCTTACCCGATTTGAGGTTTATGTACATCATATTAAGTTCATCCTTTGATGGAAGGAACCAGTCGCTGTAAACAACCCCGTCTTTTTGTACTTCCAGGTTATCACAGAGTATTGCCGCGAAGTTTTTATTTTTTCCACCCTCTTTTTCTAACCAGGATTTTATTGCAAGGGTGTTGGACCTCCCTGTTCCTATTGCTGTGCCTGAAGCTGAATCTCCTACAAGGCCTGCCGGCTGCTGCCACTGAAGAGAAGTAAACTCAGTGGTTTCCGGAGCAGCCTCAAGATATTTCCATCCGTCTTTTCCCGCATCAGGATTAATGTAGAATATTATTCCGCCTGCCGGCCCCCTGTCTCTGAGATTAAGTTTGTGAATATCCTTATACCCGCAGGATGTGATAAGCAGAAGGGTTATGGCTGTACAGGCAGATGCAATAATATATTTCAAATTCAATGTAATCCTCCTGAACTGATAAACTTTTCTCCTTAATTGCGCAAAAATAAATAATTCCCTGATAAATTATACGGGAAAATCTGAAGCAGAAGCGCGGTAAAGGGGAATTGGATTAAAAGTTTATTAAAAATATGATTCCATAAAAATTTATAAAACTTGATGTGTCAATGATGAATTTTTAAAAGTGCTGTTCCTTCATTTAACTGATAGTAGTTCCGGGAATTTTCTCTTTATCTCCGCGATGTATAGGAAAGTAGTTTTACCGCTAATTAATTAGGGGCTGTTTATTTAAATGGCAGATAATCTTCATTAATAGAGTTGACAATGGATAATTAATTGTATCAGATTATAATATATGCTTAAGGCGGTGATAATTATTTATGATGATTACCTGGTATGGAACAGCATCCCTTAAAATAGAATCTCAAAACTGCGCAGTGATGCTTGATCCATATATCACCCGAAATTCAACGCTCCCTCCGATGAACCCTGCTGATCTTAATAATGTGAATGCCATACTTTTAACACACGGGCATTTTGATCATGCATCCGATCTCCCTTCACTGGTTAATGATTGCCCTATTCCTGTATATGCGTCTGCTGAAACAGTAAAGGTTCTGGCAAAAAAAGAAAGATGCATGTCTCTTGACCTTAATCCTGTTATACATGGAACAAAATTCGAGGCTGGTGATTTTATTATAACACCGCATAAGGCGGAACATGTTAAATTTGATATCCTGCTTATTCTCAGGACAATATTCCGAATATTGAAAACCCCTTTCTCAACAGCAAATTCTTTTGCAGGAGTAGTATCTGATTTTTTTAAATATCCGGAAGGTGACACTTTTGCATGGGAGCTTCAAACAGGCAGCAGGAGTGTGCTTGTTTTCGGGAGCATGGGATTTTCAGATGATGTAAACTATCCTTCGCCAGATCTTCTTATTCTTCCGCTTCAGGGGCATAGCCGTATTTTTGATCTTGCTGTTGAAGCTGCTGCCCGGATTAAACCAGCAGCTGTAATGCCCGACCATTTTGATGATTCCTTTCCTCCTGTGAGCGGCACAATTGATACCCATGCCTTTTCGGAATTTTTAGAGGAAAGGATTCCTCATATTAAATCAATTATCCCCCGGCATGGAGAGAAAATAAAATTATCCTGAATATTGTAATGGATGATCCTGATATTGAAAATATTATTTTGTGGGGTAGATTATTATAAAGAGATGAATCAGCCTGTAACTTCAGGTGATGTTTATAATGAACAGGCTTTCAGCATAACATAAAAATACATGGAGGAAAGACAATGAATCTTAATCAGCCGGAACTAACAGAACAGGCTCTTGGTATTCTGCGCAATCCTGATACTTTTCAGTGGTACTTTATCCCGATTCTGGCATTTGTTGTTTATATTTATTTTAACGAAATTGCCAATAGAAATTTCAGGGGAGTTGCTGCCGGGCTTTCACTTTATATGGTGCACTGGTTTTATGAAATACTTAATGCCCTTATTCAGCATTTTTCCGGACATGCATTATGGACAGTGCCGGATGGTACCAGCTATCTTCTGCTTATTGGTGTGGGCTGGGAATTGAGCATGATGTTTGCTGTGGCAGGACTTATTTTCAGCAAGGTGCTTCCGGTTGATCCGGGACTTAAAATTTTAGGGATAAACAATAGGGTTCTCTTTGCAGTGGGTAATGCGGCTTTTTTCTCCATATTCGAAATATTTCTGGCAACTACTCCTGCATTTCACTGGGTATACCCCTGGTGGGGATGTGTTCCTGTATTCATTACGGTTTATATTCCATTTTTTCTGGCTGCCAATTTCGCCTATGACTGGAAGCCTTCAGTTCAGATAAAATGGATTGGCGGGCTTTTTATTATTAATGCTTCAATGCTGATTGTCTTTGCCGGTTTTCTAAAGTGGATCTGATCTTTCTGCTTGTTAAATTGTAAAAATATTGCCGGGTCATAATAAAATTATAAGGAGGATACTATGAATATGACACCTGCTACTCTGGAAGCACTTAATGGTTTGCGCGATCTTTCATCAATGAAGTGGTATGCTATTCCGTTGCTTGCAATAGTATTTTATATCTATACGGTTGAGATAAAAAAAGCAAAAGGGACCGGTAACTGGGACGCAGTTTTCTCAGGGCTCGCAATCTTTGGGGTTGATTTTTTTAATGAAACATGGAACGGCTGGGTTATGCATTTAAGCGGTCATTCCGCCTTCTGGACTGTACCTGGCGACACCGCATTGCGTACCATGGTGGGATGGAATATCGAAATTATGTTTATGTTCAGTCTCCTCGGGATAATATTTTATCATGCTCTTTCTGACAACAGGGATAAAAAAATACTGGGTCTGCCGGAGATGTGGTTTTATGCTGCGGGTTATACTGTGTTATGTGTTTTTATTGAAGTTCTGCTTAATATGGGGGGGCACCTTGTCTGGGAATACTGGTTCTGGAACAGGTCCTTTGCCGGTATATGGCTGATACTTCTTATAGGTTATTTCCATTTTTTCTGTGCAGCAATTTTTATAATCACCAGGAAAACTATTAAGGCAAAGATTCTTACGCTTTCACTATTCTGGGGTGTCCCATTATTGATGAATATTGCTGCTTTTGGTTTACTGGGATGGAACTACTGATATAGTTTTCAAGTTGTGCCGGCCAATGCAGTATTTGACGCATTGGCTGGATGCTGTATTAATTCAGCATTAAAATATATAAGCGGTAATTATTATTGAAATAAAATTTGCAATTTTCCGGAATCTGTTTTATTAATAAAGATATCACTGATCTCCGGAGGTACTGTGGAATCAGACATTATAAGCGGACGCAGCTATACTCATGAGCAGATAGACTCAATCTCTTCAGTTTTTGATAATTTCGGAGATTACATGGTTATCTATAATTCTGAAGGGATTATTCTGCACATTAATGATAATCTTTTAACTACTCTCGATTTCTCACGGGAGGAAATAGAAAGGAAAAAGATTAATGATATTCTTTTCAGCTGGAGTGAGGAAAACACAAAAGAGCACTTTGATTATCTCAATAACACAGACAGACATGTGCTCAGATGTTTTTTTACGAGAAGAAGCGGTGCTCAAATACCGGTAAAAGCTAAAAATACACTTATCATTTATAAAGGGAATAAGGCAATCCTCTCCGTGTCCCATGATATATCCATGGATCTGCACATTGAAAAAAAGGAGAAGGAGAAGCTGAGGATTTTAAGGGAAAATCTTGGCGGAGTAATTCTTGCTATGGCAAATTCTGTTGAGGTGCGTGATTCCTATACTGCGGGTCATCAGCAGAGGGTGAGCAATCTGGCAAGAAAAATTGCATATCACATGGATCTTACCCCTGACCAGATCGAGGGTATTCGTATTGCCGCGTCAATTCACGATATCGGGAAAATAGCTATTCCATCTGATATTCTTAACAAAAGCCAGCACCTTCTTGATATTGAATTCGAGCTGATTAAGCATCATACAAATATCGGATTTATGATTCTCTCAACAATTGACTTCCCCTGGCCTGTGGCAGCTATAATACTCCAGCACCATGAATGCGTGGACGGATCAGGATATCCCCTTGGACTGGAAGGTTCAATGATGCTGCCTGAATCCAAGGTTGTGTGTGTGGCAGATGTTGTTGAGGCCATGTCTACTCACAGGCCATACAGGCCGGCACTGGGAATTGAAGCTGCAATTGAGGAGATTAATAAATTTAAGGGGATACGCTTTGACCCTGATGTAGTTGACGCATGCACAGATCTTTATAGAAAAGGTGAAATTGATTTTAATCATTTTGTTGTTACAAAAGAAAACAAGGGTAAAAGGTTTTTTTAAATCAGAATGAGCAGAATTATCTTTCCTGACTGATGGAAATCCCTGAATTATTAAATTAAGTCAGGGATTATTTTTAAAGATATTTTCTGGTGCAATAATGCCGTGTTTAATAGTACCGCCGCATTCGGCGGCCGGGAGATTGTATCATCTCAGTCCAGATAAAAATTAAGGAATAAATATGGAAAATTTTAAAAATTATTTATTTAAAACAGCCGGTTTAAAAAATATTTTGATATGGGGGTCTGCCTTTCTTTTTTTTAATATTATAGTTTTTCCGGTTTTGGGAAATCGGATAGATCCGGCAGGAGAATATAATATGCTCGATCTTTTTTTCGGCTATTCAATGGGGGAGGCATTTTCTCTCCTTGAGGGTATAGGAGAGGGGGGAAGGGCTGCACACCTTTATGCCACTGCTATTGCAGATATGATATATCCGTTTATATACTCTATATTTTTATCACTCCTGTTAGCACAGATGATTAAAAAATTTTTATCAACCGGGAGTTATTATTCATATTTTTTTATTTTCCCGTTTGTTATAATGGTATTTGATTTTATAGAAAATAGCGCAATAATCACAATGATTCTTTCTTTTCCGGATATTACAGAAACAATGGCTGAAGTTGGATCAATAGCAGGGATTGCTAAATGGTGCAGTACCGGTCTGGTAATTATTTTAGTGATAATTATAGCAATCAGTATGCTGATTAAAAAAATTACCGCTGGTAAAAGAATTAATACGGATTAAGCAGTATTTTTGGGCACATTTTTAAGAATATCAGAGGATTATATTTATGACTGAGGAGATGCCGAACCCTGCAGATTTCGGGCTTAATAGCAGAACAGTTTTAAAAAAGATTAGTAATAAGCATATCGCAATTGTTATAAACAGGAAATCCCGTTTCATTATGAAGGATGGGAAAATGTTCCTTGAAAAGGCCCATTCTGTAAAAAGAAGTGCCGGTGATATCCGGGTGAGTCTAATGACCAGCGCTCCGGTATGCAGCAAAACAGAGAGTTTTCTCGCAGAGAATGGAATCGATATTATTCCTTTAAAAATTTAGAGTAGCCATGGTTCAATAAATTTTAAATCAGGCCTTTAAGTAATGAGCGTGGTAGAGATCAACAAGTGTAAGGAAAACAATCCCTATTATAGGGCCGTAGAAAATTCCAGGAATACCGAAATAACTCATCCCTCCGATTATGCAGAAAAGGACAAAAAGAGAGTTCATTTTTATTCTTTGTCCGATAAACCAGGGTTTAAACCAGTTCTCCACTATGAGTGCAACTGCTGAACAGTAAATGAAAAGTACTACAGCTGCCGCGGTTTTACCTATTATAAAAAGATAAATTACTGCTGGTACATAAACAATTGATATTCCAAGAAGAGGAATAAATGCAAGGAATGTCATTACAACGGTCCATAATACTATTGATGGAATTCCTGCTATCCAGAATCCTATCCCTGCAAGTACTCCCTGTATTAATCCGCCAATTCCGTTGCATACAATAGTAACATAATTCATCTGATTGAAGTTTTTCAGAAGAAGTTCCTCCTGATCATCAGGCAGAGGTGAAAGTTTAAGCAGAAAAGTTTTAAGTTTATCACCCTGAGAAAAGAGAGCGTATATAACAAGTATCATAATTATAAAGCTGAAAAGAAAGCTGATTATATTTGATATCCAGCTGTTTACTGTTTTAAGAATATATCCGGAAAAGAGCTGTGCATAGTTCAGCAGCTCACCCTTTAACCTGCTTATATCCGCATTTATCCCCATCTCTTCAAGAAAAGAAGTGACTGCAATATAGGCGCTGCTGTCTGCAGAGAAAAACCCTGTAAAACTATCACTCATAAAAAAGTCTCTGCTGCTATTGTAAAGAGTTATTGATTCTTTTGAAAGAGCAATAAGTATAAAGACCGATGGTATAAAAACAAGGACTACTATAAGCAGCGTTATAATAAGGGAAGCAGAGTTTCTTGAAACTTTAGGCAGATCGCGGACATGAAAAAAAAGCGGATAAAAGCATCCGGCAAGAATTGCTCCGAAAAGGAAGGAATGAAGCAGCGGTTTTATCATCATCCACATTAAGATAATAAGAATAATGAATATTATATAAAAGAAAATTTTCGCTATTGATGACTGGCTCATTTTAAACCTTCCTGTTTTATGCGCCTGCTGAAAAGAAGCAGATCGCTTCTCAATTTATATTATTAATAATTTCCGATAAGGTCAACATGTTTTTAATAAGGGTGAAGAGGTAAGGAAATTATGGAGTTCCAAATTTTAGCCGGAGTCTATGAATTTCTGTTGACTTTTACTGTTGAGGTTATTTTTATATATTGTCTTTTATTCTAAATCCCGGGGGTTATTTTATGGTTTCCTTCCTGTTGACTGTTCCTGCTGATAATAAACCTGGTGCTCTTTCCAGAGTCACTACTCTACTGGGAAAAGAAAAAATTAATATCAGAGCCGTAAATATTACATCATTCGGGGAAAGCGGTTATTTCCATCTTGTTGTTGATGATCCTGAAGGAGCCCATGCTGCTCTTAAAAAGGCGGGTATAGAGAATCATCTTAAAAAGGTTATTGCAGTTTTAATTGAGGATAAGCCGGGCAGTCTGAATGTTCTTATTGATCTTCTTCATAAAAACGGGATTAATGTTGAAAACGCCTGCGGCTTTGTTCTTGAAAGCTATAAAAAGGCGGTTTTTGTTGTAGATGTTGATAAACTTGATGAAGCTCTGAAGCTTCTTGAAAAAGAAAAGTTCAAAACCCTTGATGCGGAATCTCTCAACGCTGTTGAACCTTTCCATTATATGAAATATTAAATTATCCGGTAATAATTGCTGAAGATGAATTTTTAATTTTTGAATATTATGAAATGATAACAGAGTAAAGACGGTTGAAGTTAAATTTGAAACAGGGCTGTGGGCCCTGTTTCTTTTATAATAGTCAGGCTTGATAAATTTTTGTTTTAGATTTTTTCCCCTGGAGCCCTGAGTCTCAGGTTGTCATCTGCCCTGCTATTTTACAAAACCTGGCAGAAAAAGAGCTATCTCCGGGAAAGGAATAAGCAGGAGAGTTGCAATTATAAGTGCAATAAGCATAGGCACAACCCCTTTAAAAATAACCTGAAGCGGGACATCCCGGGCTACACCACTTACTACATAAACATTGAGGCCGACGGGCGGTGTTATTACGCCAATCTGTGTTACCATCACAATGAGCACTCCAAACCAGATCGGATCATAGCCGAGGTGAAGAATTACAGGGTAAAATATAGGTATAGTGAGCATTATAAGGGCAAGCGCGTCAATGAAGCATCCCCCGATAAAATAAACAGCAATAATCATCAGCATAATAACCGCACTGTGAACGTTCAGACCGGCAATCCAGTTTGCAATATCAAATGGGATTCGCGACACAGCAAGAAAATGTCCGAAAATGGTTGCTCCTGCCACTATCATCATTATCATGCATGATATTCTTGTTGTTTCATTAAGCGCTTCTTTAAAACCATCCCATGTCAGTTTTTTCTGTGCTACGGAAATTACAAGAGTGCCGAAAGCACCTGCACCGCCCGCTTCTGTGGGAGTGAAAATTCCCGCAAAAAGTCCGCCCATAACCATTGTAAAAAGAATAATAATTTCTACAAGACCGGAGAGTGACCTGATTTTTTCCTTGAATGTAGTTTTAGGTCCTGGAGGTCCCAGCTCAGGGTTTATTTTTGTCCATATTAAAATTGCCGCAATAAACATAAATGTAAGTAATATCCCGGGTATTATTCCTGCTATAAAAAGTTTTCCTATGGATTGTTCGGTCATGATACCGTAAACAATAAAAACAACGCTGGGGGGGATGAGTATTCCCAGGCTGCCGCCGGCTGCAACTACTCCTGTGGCAAGGCTTGCCTTGTAGTTGTAACGTTTCATTTCCGGAAGTGTTGCTGTTGCCATTGTTGCAGCTGTAGCGTTTGTAGAACCGCAGATTGCTGAAAAACCTGCACAGGCGCCTATTGTTGCTATTGCCAGGCCTCCCGGGAGCCAGCCGATAAATTTATATGCTGTGTCAAACATCCTTGTGCTTATTCCTGAATGAAAGGCCAGTTGACCCATGAGTACAAAAAGGGGTACAACAGTAAGGCTGTAAGATGCAAAAACGGAATATACATCATTGGCAATTAAATTAAGGGCTGCATCAAATGAAACTACAGAGGCAAACCCGAAAAAACCGATTATAGCCATGAGAAATCCAACCGGCATTCGTGTAAAAAGTAGGATCAGAAGAGCTATTATACCAGTTAAACCTGCAGTTGTGGGGGTCATATCTTTGCAGCCCTCCTTGCAGATTTAATTAAGTTTAAAAGCAGATAGATAGAAAGAAGAAGACAGCTTAATCCTATACCTGCAACAAAAGGGTAGGATGGTATCTTAATAGTAAGCGACACCTCTCCAGCTGATTTAAGGGAACCTGCATGTAGAAAGCTTTGCCAGCTTAGTACTGCAAAAAATATACAACCCGCAGTGTCGTTGAAAAAATCAACAAAGGGATGAATTTTCTCCGGAAGTTTCTGGTAAACCAGATCTACTGCAATATGCCCCTGCTGGATTGTTGTATAAGTCAGGGAGAAGGCGATTACAACAGTTCCAAGAAGGCTGACAATATCGTAAGCGCCGGGCAATGATATCCGGAAAATACGCATTGTTATATCCAGAACTATAATGAGCATAATCATTACCACTGCTGCAGCTGAGATTAAGTTGAATTTGTCAGCTATTGTTTTGACCAGGTATTCCAGTTTTTTCATTATCTTTATTATCCGCAAGTAAGGTTAAATTCCGGGGAGGATTCCTGCCGCGGAGATAAATAATCCTTTCTCCGCGGTTGAGTTTCCTATTTGCCCAGTTGTTCTATAAGTTTTTTTAGTTCCAAAACTGCCTTTTCGCCCGGGAGATTCAGTTTTTTCATTTCACTTACATATTCATCAAGGATCGGTTTAACAGCTTCTACCCATTTTTTATGCTCTTCAGGGGCAAGGTCTATTATATCATTCCCCAGTTCTTTTGTGAATTTTATTCCCTCTTTATCAGCATTGTCCCATGCTTCACCGTGGACTTTTACCCATTTTTCGCTGACATCTGTAAAAATTTCTTTAATGTCATCAGGTAGTGACTCCCATTTTTCTTTATTCATTACAACATACATTCCTGTTGTGTAGCCTATATCCACGCTGTTTGTAGTGTGTTTTATTACTTCACCCTGTTTCCAGCCTTTCAGTGATTCAATTGGAGTAAAAGTTCCGTCTACAACGCCTCTCTGAAGTGATTCATAAGTTGAGCCCTGGGGCATGGCTACCGGGATTCCGCCCAGTGCTGAAACAACTTTAGCACTTAATCCGGTTGATCTTATTTTTAATCCTTTTATATCAGCCATTGTTTTTACTGGTTTTTTTGTATGTAGAAGTCCGGGCCCGTGCGCATGAATATAAAGCACTTTTGCGTCATTCAGTTCAGCAGGCTGCATTATTTTATATAATTCATTTGCAGCTATTGTTGCTGTCATGCCGTCAGGATATCCAAGCGGGAGATCTACAGCTTCCATTACGGGGAACCGTCCCCTTGTGTATGCAAAACAGGACATCCCTATATCTGCAATTCCGGACACAACGCTGTTATAGGTTTCATCAGCTTTAGTTAGTGTGCCGCCCGGGAACATGTTGATTTTAATACGTCCCTTTGTTTTTTTCTCTATTTCCTTTGCCCAGTTTTCCGCGGCTATTGCCTGTGCGTGAGTGGCAGGGAAAAATATGCTGTAGGAGAGGGTTGTTGTATCTCCTGTTTCACTTTTTTTGCATCCCGCAGTAAAGGATGCTGCTGCGATAAGGACTGCTATTAGTATAATTTTCTTCATAAGCTACTCTCCGGGAAATATTTTATTTTTTATTGTAATTATTCCTGAATATATTTTTCAGTTTAATAATGCTGTTTTTTATACCCCGGCTGCATCAGGCATCTGAGGTTATTAGAGCATTTTATTCAAAATAATAGTTGAGGAATTAAAACAGATATATTTATATTATGACAGATTTTAATCATTAGACAATAAAAAAAGTTTTAATCTTTGAATAAAGCAAGAAAAAAAAAGAATAAGTGATATTTTTATTGTTTTTTAAATATTAATTTATATAAGTACTGTTTTTAGAACTGCAATAATTCTGTTTAAGTAATACTTCCGTCCTTTTCAGAATGGTGCATCCGGTTAAACTAACAGTTAAGGTATTAATACATCGTGAAAATAGTGTTTCATAATAAATTTTACGAATCTGATTATGCTGATAATAATGCCGCTGCTGAAGGGAGAATGGAAGCAGCCATGTCTCTGGTAAGCAGGGAGTCCGGCTTTGAAATAGTTCAGCCTGTAACCGCAGATGAGGAAATTCTTTCTCTGGCTCATTCCAGGGAATATATTGATTCTGTAAAATCTGATAGTGTCCTTTATTATATGGCCAGACTTTCTGCAGGAGGGGCTATCGAGGCTTCCAATATAGCGGCAGCAGGAGAGCCGGCTTTCGCCTGTATAAGGCCCCCGGGACATCATGCCTGGAAAGATCATTCCTGGGGATACTGCGTTTTTTCTAATATGGGTATTGCACTTCTGCAGCTGAAACAGCGTCATAAAATAGGGTCAGCTTTTATACTTGATTTTGATGCACATACCGGTGACGGCACAAAGGACGTTCTTTC
>CAYYKZ010000019.1:14157-14470 GCA_964468455.1 uncultured Leptospirales bacterium
TGTTTTATCCTTAACCCTTATCCCGGGAACCGTGAAGGGTATATTGAGGTAATCGAAACTTATTTAAATGATATTGCAGATGTGGATATTGTTGCTGTCTGTGCCGGATTCGATTCATATGAGAAAGATGCCGGGCGGATGCTTACCACTGATGACTTTTATCAGATAGGGCTGCTTATGAAAAAGTTTTCGGAAAAATCTGCAAAAGGGAGACGATTTGCCATTCTTGAAGGCGGATATTATTTACCTGACCTTGGGAAAAACGTTCTGGGATTATGCCGCAGGTTTCAATAGGATATTATTATGACTTTGC
>CAYYKZ010000019.1:14551-16297 GCA_964468455.1 uncultured Leptospirales bacterium
ATGACTGGGTAAATTTTGAATCCGGTAAAGACAGAGTGGGCAAAAGCCGTTGTAAAATCTGTTCCGGGATTAAGGAAACTGATAAACCGATTATTATTATTTACAATATCAATATTTATCCGGAATGGCAGGGGAGGGGTTACGGGAAAGAATTTATAAAATTCTGTAAGTGTAATTTTGCTACAGTAATTGCAGACCGGGTCAGAGCCACTGCTGTCGGATTCTGGGAAGCCATGGGATTTGTCAGTGATAATAATGGGAATTATATATACCGGAATGAAATGTAAAATTAAACCGATTTCCGGACTTTATGTCGGAAATGCCTTTAAAGGGAGTAACACCGGGGTTTACAGGTTATTTTTTTTAAAAAACTTAATGACCATAGCCTGAATCCGTATTATGAATTTCCTGGTAAGGGCAGAAACAGTGAAGGTCCAGGTATTATTACGGCTGTACCTCTGATATTTAACTCTGAACAAAACAATAACCGGAAAAATTTTGGGGCCGTTCCCCTTTCTTTATAAATACCGGAGTTGGAAAAGGGTATGCTTACTGAGCGGGAAAGTATCAATTGAGATGAAGAATAAAAATCAAAAAAAATCACCATTTGAAATATTAAATATCCGTCTATATATTGCTTTCAGTCTTTTTTTTAATTCACGATTTTATTATCCAGTATTCACTGTCATGTATCTGGATTACGGGTTAACTATAGCTCAGTTTGCAGTTCTGAATGCAGCCTGGGCAGCGACAATTGTGGCTGCGGAAGTTCCCTCAGGAGCGCTTGCTGATGTTTTCGGCAGAAAGAAGCTGCTGGTCTTTGCAGGTCTTGTAATGATTCTGGAACTCTCTTTAATTACTTTTGCTCCAAGAGGGAATCTCGATATTCTGTTTATGCTGTTTCTTCTGAATCGTATTCTCAGCGGTTTTGCTGAAGCTGCTGCAAGCGGATCGGATGAAGCACTTGCCTACGATTCACTTAAGAAAGAAGGGCTTGAACATGAATGGGGCCGGGTTCTTGATGTAAAGATACGTTTCCAGTCAATAGGATTTATAGTAACTATGATAACCGGAGCAGCTGTTTACGATCCGGTTCTTGTTCAGAATTTTCTTAGTTTATCAGGTTATAATACTATAATAACCCAGGATATGACTCTTCGTGTTCCTCTGTTTCTCACACTTTTCATGGGCGCTGCAACATTATATTCCGCTTTAAAAATGAAAGATCCGGAATTTGAGGAGATAAACAATACTCATGAGGAGCTGTCTGTTAAAAATGCCTTTGTTATAACCTTTAATGCCGGGTTGTGGATTCTGAAATCCCCCTTTGCACTTGTAATTATTGCTACAGGCCTGGTTTTTGACGGAATAATAAGAATGGTCATAACCCTTTCGAGTCAGTATTACAGGATGATTGATCTTCCTGAGGCATCTTACGGAATTATCGGCGCACTCATAGCTGTGATGGGTTTTGTTATACCGCGTCTTTCATTGAAAATGACAAAGAGCAGACCCCCGGTTTTTAATTTTACAGTTATGACTCTAATTACTATAACCGGTCTTGCAGGTATGTCATTTTTCGTACCTTATGCAGGTATTGTTTTTGCATTTATAATCTTCAGCGGAATGTATATGAATTCATTTTTTATAAGCCATTACCTTAACAGGATAACAGATTCCAGACAGCGTGCTACAGTACTCAGCTTTAAAGGGCTTTTCTTTATATAATGATTATCAATGGGAATT
>CAYYKZ010000020.1:0-16248 GCA_964468455.1 uncultured Leptospirales bacterium
GGGCGACCGCAGGAAGTGCCTGTGCCAGATTCAGGAGGCTTTGGAGAAGTAGACAGCAGCAAGCCTGATAGACAGGGGGATGATCAGTGAAGCAGAATAAACTTTCTGTCAATCCTGCTCCTTTATCTCATTTTTCTTTCTCTCTTCTATTCCAATAACCTGGGAGTCGCCGTACTTTTCATAATTGGCATTCATAAAAGTCTGTTCCATGCTTATAACTTTTACAGGGCATATATTCACACACTCCTGGCATGAAGTGCACCTGCCGAGATAAAATACAACCCGCTTGCTCTTCTTTTCACCAGCCATTACAGGGTATGGTTCAATTGCCCTGGCAGGGCATATTTTTACGCACATTACACAGCCGATGCATTTTTCAGGAACAGGAACAGGGGGATGGATATCACCCTTTGCTAAAAAATCAATGATTGAATCAGGTGCATACTTCCCGGGGAATACATTTGTGGCCTTTTTTGTAAAAAGCTGTTCAATTATCTTTGATAAGGTTGCAACCATAAAATTCTCCCCTGCTACAATACTAGAATTGAAGGATCAAGATAGATGAGTAAAAATCCGCTTAAACTTATTATACTCAGCACATAAAGAAAAATCCGTGAAACCTGGGATATTTTCAGACGAGCCATGGAAACCCTCATTAAAGAAATGGAAACCGTATATATAACAAAAACCTTGAGAATAAAAAATAACACATCCGCAGCTGCAGTAATATCCACGCCCCAGGGAACAATCCTGTAACCTGTGACAGCTGTAAATGAATGAGGGAAAAAGATGACAACAGCAAGTGACACAACAGCTATTGCCTTTACAGCTTCAGCAAGCTGAAAAAATGCCAGATGCATTCCTGAATATTCAGCAAGGAGCCCCTCAGCAATTTCAGTTTCAGCCTCTGCCTGGTCAAAGGGGATTTTTGCAACTTCCGCCGGTATAATAAACATAAAAGCAAAGGCAAGCAGCATGCCTCCAATTATCCCCACAGGTCCCATTCCGCTCCAGAAGGGGTGGCCTGCCACTGTCCCTATTGCAAAGGGTGCATAGCCTGGAGCAAGTGAGCTCATTTTCCATGCAACAGTAACAATGGCTATTGCTATGGGGAGTTCAGTTGCAATAAGAATAACCATCTCCCTCTGGGCCCCTATAGTGGAAAGGGGTGACCCTGCTGCAAACCCCCCTGCAACAAGTGCAATCGCAGGTATCATTAAAAGATAAATTATAAGTATAAGATCCCCTGACTTCATAAAAAATGAATGGTCCATACCTGAAAGAAGAAGAAAATATGGAACCCATATATACACAAGAAGCAGCACAGATGAGGCAAGGCATAAAAGCGGCGCCCCCTCATAAACCCATTTAACGGCATTTTCCGGAATAATGGTCTGCTTCATCATAAGCTTTTTTAAATCCCAGAAAGGCTGCCTTAATGGCGGCCCTATCCTGGACTGGAAATAGGCGCCAAGTTTTCTGTCAACACCCTTTGCTACTAGCCCAGCGTATGAGCCTGTTATTACTGTAGCGATTACAAGTAATATCAATATTGCAATCTCAAACATAATTACCTCTGCACGCCCTTATTGCCTTTTATTCTTTTCATCTTCTCAATACTCATTCTTCTCAGTTCACTGTAATCCACCATGCTTCTTCTGCCGTTTTTCACCATGCTCATCCTGTCCGCGCATGCAATACATGGATCTATTGAAGCCATAACCAGTGGAATATCCGCAATCTCTGTTCCCCTGAACATTGGGACCCATGATAAAACATTTGAATAAGTAGGGGCCTTAACCTTAATACATACAGGGCCTTCACGGTTATCAAGAATATCATAATGGGAAACCTCCCCCCTGGGAGCTTCATGTCTCCCGATACCTTCACATACCTTTTTCTTCAGGGAGTTAATCATTTTGTTGGCATTTGTTTCAACAGCTATTTCCCCGTCCGGCATATTTTCAATACAGAAATTTATAATATTAACAGACTGCTTGATCTCCAGAACACGCACTATAAACCGATCATAAACATCACCAACCGGCACACGCCCCATATCTGCAGGTGTAACGGGTTTAAACCATTCCATATCAGGAAAAGCTCCCATGGGATAATCAGACCGCACATCCTTTGCAAGTCCTGATGCCCTTGCTGTTGGCCCCACAGCGCATAGATCAACTGCTTCATCATAGGGGAGAATCCCCACACCTTCGCACCTGAGGCGGAGGCTCATATCATCAAGGAGTATTTCAGCTGTTCTGCTGTAAAGCTCGCTGTAGTATTCAATAGTCTTTTTCAGGGCAGGTATCTGTTCACCTGTAATGTCCCGCCTTACACCGCCGATTGTAAGCATTGCGTAATTGACCCTGTTGCCTGTTACTATCTCCAGGTAATCCATAACCTTCTCACGGATTTTCCAGGTATAATGGAAAAGGGTATCAAATCCTATTTCATGGGCAGCAACACCGGCCCAGAGCAGATGGGAATGAAGCCTTTCAAGCTCCCCTATTATTGTCCGTATATATTTCGCCCTTGGGGGAACTTCTATCTCAGCCGCGTTTTCAACAGCAAGACAGTAGGCCATGGGGTGGGAAAAAGAACAGATCCCGCAGACCCTTTCCAGAAGATATATTATCTGGATAAAATTCCTTTCAACGGCAACCTTTTCAATCCCTCTGTGGGTATAGCCCATATCTATATCGCATTTAACAACCTCTTCGCCGTCTACCTCAAACTCAAACCTTACAGGTTCCTTAAAGGCAGGGTGCGTGGGCCCTATCTGCAGTTTATATGTAGTATTTTTACTCATTTTCATTCCCCTCCTGCACTGCAGGTTCAACCTTTTTTCTCAACGGGAAGTATCCTTTTTCAATTTTATCATGTGTAAAGAAACGTCTTTTATCTGGGATATCCTCAACAACTACACCAAGCATCTCCTGGGCCTCCCTTTCCATTATAAGAATTCCGGGAACTACATCAGCACAGGATCTTATTTTAAGATCATCAGCAGGTAAATCCACACTTATAATTACAGGAGTTTCCAGAAACGCCCCTTCCCCTGAAAAGAGGGTAAGGATATAAATCATTTCAAGTCCCCATTCATGTTCCTTTGTCGCCATTGGACAGGATACATGAAGGCGGGAAATTCCGCGCAGAATAACAACTGCTTCATGGAGCGCATCTGTCTTCACCTTAAGGTAGATGCTCCTTTGAACCTGCCTGTTAAGGTGCCCGTCCTCTCTCTCCCTTACATCAGCGCTTATAAGGTCTTTCCCCAGCTCCTGAGTAAGAATTTTTATTACTTCATCATGATGCAGCGCCATTACTTTTCTCCAGCATCTCAAGTTTTTCCCATGCCCTGGCCACACCATAAATTATAGCTTCAGGTCTGGGCGGGCATCCGGGTACATATACATCAACAGGAATATGGGTATCAACAGGGCCTGCCATTGCATAGGACTCCTGAAAAACTCCCTTGCTTATGCCGCATCCCCCCACAACCATTACAAGTTTAGGGTCAGGGACCTGGGCAAATACCCGGAGAACCTTGTCTTTTATCTTTTCAGTCATTGTTCCTGTAATAATCAGCACATCAGCGTGACGTGGAGTTCCAACAAGTTTAATACCGAATCTTTCCGCGTCATACCTTGGAGTAAGAGAGGCCAGTATTTCAATATCACAGGCATTGCATGATCCTGTATTCATATGAAATGCCCAGAGTGATTTTTTAAGATACTTTAAAGTGTCCTTTTTCATAGCAGACCCCCGCTTACAAGAAGGAGGCATGCTGCGGCAAAAATAACAAACCACTTTATATAATCATTAAGATCACCATCATGGGCTGCTTTCAGATTCCGGAAGTAGACCTCCATGGACTTTCTGAATCCCCAGTAAAGGTTGGAGGACTTTACACTGTAATTCACCTCATCAATATTACCCGAATTATAGGGCTTCACCTGATCAGTATCCGCATAATAATCTTTCCGGAAATACAATCTTCCCCATATATAAAAAATCAGCATTAAAAAAAGCAGTATAACAAGCATTATAGCAGGGTACCAGAAAACCCCGATATTCTGCTTCAGAAGATGCGCGGCAAAATCCATATATTTAACCCCTACTTTAAGTTCACAAGCCCTGCAATTGCAGGCTCAACAAGATTATTAATAACTATATCAGGGAAAAGACCCATAAGCACAACCAGTATGCATAAAATAAGCATTCCAAGTGTCATGCCCGATGGTATCTTTTTATCATCAGTAATGAGGTCATCCCTGCGCGGCCCCAGGAAGGAGCTGTAAAAAACCTTCATAAATGAAGCAAGTGTAAGCACAGAAACAAACATTGCAATTATGGAAAGCAGAGGACTGAATTTATAAACACTTTCATAAATTAATAGTTTTGAAGCAAAACCGTTAAAGGGCGGAATGCCGGAGATAGCCAGAGCCCCTATAATAAAAGCAATTGTAGTAAAAATATCCTTATGAGCAAGTCCTATCATTGAATTAAGATTTCTGGTTCCAAAGCGCTTCTCCATAACTCCTGCTGTGAGGAAAAGAAGGCTTTTGTAAAAGGCATGGTTCATTATATGGAAAATTCCCCCTGCCATTGCAAGCTTTCCAAAGGCTCTGAAGGACTGGCCATTGTCATTAACTGTATAAACAGCAATACCAACTCCAACACCAAGGAGCATATACCCGGTCTGGGAAACTGCATGGAATGCCATTAACCTCTTTACATCGTGCTGAATAAGGGCCATAGTTACACCCACAAACATTGAAAGGAGGCCCAGTATAATTATAATCCATCCCAGTGTGGTATTGTTTATTGAGTTAACAATACCGGGCAGCGGGTTTCCGAAAAGTGAAAAACATATTCTGAAAAGAGCATAAAGGCTCACTATCCCTGATGTTTTAAGCATTGCTGAAACCGGTGCAGGCGCTTCAGAATATGTATCAGGCACCCACATATGCATAGGCACAGACCCGGCCTTCATTGCCAGTGCGGAAATCATGAATATGAGTGCCAGCCTGTCCAGGAGTGAATGATTAAGGGAATTATTGATATACTGAATATTAAATGAACCATACTGGGCATAACAGAATCCCACTCCCAGAAGAAAAAATGTTGTGGCTATTGAACTTACAAGCAGATATTTAAAGCCCGCGTATGGCGGGTGCTTCCTCCATGTAATATATGAAACAAGGGCCGCTCCTGATATTGACGCTATTTCAAGAAAAACAAAAAAGTTGAAAAGGTCATTTGTAAAGGTCATCCCGAGAAGGCCTGTGGTCAAAAGCATGTAGATTATTGCATAATAATTGGTTTTTCCATCCTCTTCAATAAATCCTGTTGAATACAGATATGAGGTTAACGACACCACTCCTACAATCACAGCAATAAACAGTGAAAAGCCGTCTATCTTCAGAAGAATCCTTATAGGGAAATCGAGCCCTTCAGGAGAAAAAACTGAAGGATCAGCTGCTCCCAGGGCATAGTAAAGAACAGTCCCGTCAATAGACACTGAAGGGATAAGTGAAAATATCATAATATTAACAGCAGCAAGAACAGTCACTGCAGCAATATTCCGCACCCTTGCTCCAGCCATGCCGAGAACCGGAAGAAGAAAGGCAAGGAGCAGAGGAAGAGTTATTATTATTACAGGAATATGTTTACTCATTATCTTCCACACCCTTAAGCCTTCTGATATCCAGGGTTCCGTTAGCCCTGTATGTTAAAACAGCCATGGTTAATATCAGGGCTGTTGTTGCAAAGCCTATTACAATATTGGTAAGTATAAGCGCCTGAGGCGCGGGCAGCACCATTTTAAGCCTGCCAAGTTCAGGAGCCAGGGTAAATATAGGCGCAGTAGCATCGGGCCTGTATGCAAGTGTAATAAAAAACAGGTTAACAGCGCTGGCAGCAATATTAAGGCATATAACAATTTTTATCAGATTGCGCCTGTAAAGGACCCCCGATATTCCTATAAAAAGAAGTACAACAACTGTGACATAAAGAATAATATCAGACACCTCTTTCCTCCCCCTTTGTTTCAGCCCTGCTCTGGTAAAGGGCCCTGTTTAAAAATATCAGAATAATGCTTATTCCGCAAAAAACTTCCATACCCACAGCAATACTCAGCAGGGGAAGAATTCCCCCTGAGTTAAGATAGCCGGGATTAGGACCCATCTCTATAACACGGCCGAGAATCATGGGGTCCCCATTGGCAAGAAAATTCAGAAGAAAGGAACCGCCAAGCCCTGCAAAACCGAGGCATATGAACATGGTTAGTCCGAATGATTCAAAGAATGAGAAAATTTTATATGTACTTTTAAATTTCTTTGTCATAAATGCGCTTACAATAAGAAGTGCAGTGGCTGTACCAAGCACAGCTCCTCCCTGGAAACCTCCCCCGGGTGACAGGTGGCCATGAACAACCAGATACGCTCCAAAGGCGATAATTATAGGATAAAGAATAAAGGATCCTATTGTTACAATCCTGGTTCTGTTTGCAGGGAAACCGTCCTCTCCAAGAAGTTTAACATCAGATTCCTTCCCATAGCCGCTTATTGAAAGAAGCAGCATTGTAACCGCGCTTACAACAACAAACAGAACAGTAGCCTCTCCCAGGGTATCAAAACCCCTGTAATCAAAAACAACGGAAGTTACAATATTATTTGAACCTGTTTCACGCTGTCCGTTTCTCAGATAATAATCATCCATGGTGGATACATTTTTAACATCTGTAACCTGGCTCCCTCTATCTTTAAAGACATCATAACTGCCCAGGGGCTCTCCAACCGGATGAAGTCTTATTACAGCCATAAAAAGAAACCCTGTAATAAGAACAAGGGACAGGAAGCTGCTTAATTTCATCATTCCTCTCTCCTCCTTGTCATTCTTATTGCTATTACAAAAATACACACAGACAGCGCAGCCCCTATTGCCGCTTCAGCGATTGCCACATCAGGGGCGTCAAGGAGGAAGAAAAGCACTGTCATAACAAGGCTGAATACAGAATAACTTATAACGCTTGCTAGGAGATCCCTGTAAAAAAGACTTATAAGCGCGGCAAGTACTGTTACAATTGAAAGCAAAATAAAAATTACAGATAATGACATAAACCTACCCTGTTAATATCCTTTATTATTCCGGTTTGTCCTGCTTAATATGAGCAGGAGCATCACCTGTTTTTCTGAATCTTTCAGAAAACTGATCAACCTTTGCTCCATAAGGCTTAATCCCTGAAAGCATGGCAGCCCTTGCTATGGCATGGGCGCTTATTGGGTTTGTAAAAATTACTACAAAAAGCGCGGCCAGGGAGTGAAGAATTATAATAAGGCTCGTATCCTCATATTGGGCAATATTCATTACCACAATACCTCCAATCAGAAAAATACAGCCGAATGTTGTTGTTTTTGTAGCAGCATGAAGCCTTGTATAAACATCGGGGAAACGCATAAGCCCCAGAATACTCATGGAGTTAACAAAAAGACCTATTGTAAGGAGTACATAAACTATAACTTCAAGTATATCCATCTACTTATCCCTCTCCTCTCTGAGATAGCGCGCAATATATATTGTTCCCACAAAGGATAAAAGCCCGTAAACTATGGCAATATCAATATAAAGGGCTCTGCGGTAAACAGCACCAAGAACAACAAGCAATGCAATAACCAGAGTGTTAATTGTATCAAGGGCAACTATTCTTTCAGGAATATTTTTACTGAAAGCTATTCTTACTATAGCAAGCAATATAAGAACACTTAAAATCAATGAAATAATAATAAGATATTGTGTCATATGGTCCCGCGCTAATTATAAATTTTCTTGAGCCAGTAAAAAATAAAGGGTGCCACCTCTTTCGGTTCAAAGGCCTCCCCCTCCTTCTTCTTCCAGGAGAGGCAGTGTATATAAAGAGAATTATCCTTTTCATCCATTTCAAGAGTAAGTGTCCCAGGTGAAAGTGTAATTGAATTAGCAAGAAAATATGTGCCTATGGGACTTTTATACCCTGTTTCAAGCTTAATAACAGCAGGATTAATGCGCCCTGTAATTACCCTGTAAATCACCTCTACATTGGCAACAAGGAGTGAAAGAAAAAACGGGATTGTCATATAGAAAATTAAAACAAGCCATCTGAGGGGATTATAAATATGCCCGGAAACAGTGACAGGCACCAGCCTGTATCCTGCGCCTGAAACGACTATGCTTAATATAATTCCTAATGTGAATTCTTCAACAGACCAGAGGTATAAAAAATCTCCGGAACCGGCTGTGAGAGTAAGATAGGAAATAATTGTTATATTAAAATAAAATAAAAATGCCATCTGCTTTATGCCCCGGTTTTTTATTTTTCACAATACATTATCAACAGTTATTCCTCTTCTCAGCTGCAGCTGAAAAAGCTCTAATTTCACAGACCCTGAATAAGGTAGGGAAATATCATTTCATATTTTATATTAAGCTGAGGAATTAACATTGATAATTAAATTAATAACCTATAAAATTGATTATTTCAAGAATTATTTTAAATAATTATTATTAAAGATATATTTTAATGCAATAATGCTCCTCCATTTCCTGCAGCAACTTCAACATCGCAAATATTTAGAGTATTTTACCTCAAATACAGTTTAAATAAGAGATAATGAATTCTTTAAATAATACTTCTTCTGAAGATTATCCGGTTTAATATCAATATCGACAGCGATAATCAGCGGGAGTTTAAAAAAATTGAGTTGATAAAATTGAGAGGGTATGTATATTAAAGTGACGAAAAATTTCTGCAACCCGGGTTAATAAAATGAGCGATTACAATAGAATTCTGGCTGAATTTATGAAGCATAAGTCAGTCTGGATGAATGATTTCTGCCAGATCCCGCCTGAATGGTACTTTATTGATGCTGACGAAGAGGAAATTCTCACATGGGACCAGGATACATCAAAAAAAATCTGGGAAAAAATCAAAGTATGTGTTGAAAAAAATGAAGCATCAGGCTTGAACTTCAAACTCTGCCCCTTCTGCTATAAAAACAACTATGACCATGCTCTTACAAGACCTGGAAGATATAATCCGGCATGCATTGAATGCGGCTACGGGAAAAGACACGGCATATGCACAGATACCCCCCAGAAATGCCAATTCAGAAAAATTCTTGATGAGTTCGGCAAGGTACGCATGAATATATACAAGTGCCTGGCAAATGATTACTACAGACTTATTATCAATAAACTGGAGAGTGAATTTTTAAAAGAGGATTAAAAGTTTATTAAGCAGTTTTCATCTTCAAAAATTTTTACACAGGCTGCTACAACATCTCTATCAAGGCCGGTTCCAGCCAGGCGATTAATCTCCTCAAGTGCAAGGTCTATACCAAGTGCGGCACGGTAGGGCCGGTGAGACGCCATTGCCTCAACAATATCCGACACTGCAAGAATCCTTGCTTCAATAATTATTTCATCCCCCTTAAGGCCCCTTGGATAACCTGTGCCGTCAAGCTTTTCATGATGCTGCAGTACAATCTCTGCAATTGGCCAGGGGAAATCGATATTCTTCAATATATCATATCCCAGCTGAGGATGAGATTTTATAAGATTGAATTCACTTTCACTGATTCGCCCCGGCTTGCTCAGTATCTCAGCAGGGACGGCAATTTTACCCAGATCATGTATCTGCCCTGCAAGATTCACGCTTTCAATTACCTCTCTGCTGAGTCCCATATTCTTTGCAATCTCACGGGCTATATCAGCCACCTTTTTCTGATGACCAGCAGTATAAGGGTCCCTGGTTTCAACAGCTTTTGTCATTGCCTCAATTGTCCCGTACATTGTGCGGAGTAAAGCCTCAAGACTGTCTTTTATTTTTTTATCATATTCAACCTGCTGGGTAATATTCTTGATTAGAAGAACAGCGCCCGTTTTCCTGCCGTCCTCACCTCTTATGGGAGTTGAAGTAAAATCAACAGGGATTTTCCCTGTCCCTGTTGTAAGGTAGTTATTAAACTCCACATAACTCATTGACATTGGGGCAAAGCCCTCACCTTCCATTTTCGGGTCTACGCTTATCTTAATTATTTCGCTTATAGGCTGCCCCATAAGCTCCGATTTATTTTTGCCAAGAAGAATTGCCGATGAATCATTCACATAATCAATTTTACCGTTTTCATCATATACAACAACTGAATCAATAATAGTATTAAGAATGGTGGAAACCCTGTTTTCACTCTCCTGCATTTTCATATCCAGGTCGTGACGAAGCAGTGCCATTTCAATAACTGCGCGCAGATCTTTTTTATCAAAGGGTTTTATGATATAGCCGTAGGCATTACTTTCTTTGGCGCGCTCAATTGTTGATATATCAGAAGAAGATGTTATGTAAACAAAAGGAGTAGCATACCTGAAATTAATATTCTTGGCATACTCAATTCCGTCAAATTCCCCCTGCAGGTTAATATCCATGAGAACCAGATCAGGTTCATGCATTTCAATCTGCCTTAAGGCTTCTTCTCCCGATGCTACAGCAGCTGTTACCCTGTATCCAAGGTCAATAATATACTTTTGTATCAGCTTAGATGTGATACGGTCATCTTCAACCAGCAGAATATCGTGCATTTCATTTGTCCTTTTTATGGCACCTGCTTAATTTACAGGCTCTGTATTATAATAATTATTTGCACCGGAATTTCATAATAAAATGTTTTAATATACAGTAATTATTACTGAAATTGTTTTTAACATAATAATTCGAGCCTTTTATGAGTAAAAATACTCAATGCATTAAAAGTGCTCAAAATATACAACGGAATAAATGACAAAACCTGATAATAATTGATTTTCAAATTATATGCTTTATATTTATATTTCAATATTTCCGTAAAAATCTTAAAATTCATGATTACTATTCAGCTGTAATAAAAAATATTGATCAGTCTTTTTATATTGCAAACAAATTCTCATTACTTTTACATGCAATAGCTGTATTTAATTCTTTAACATTACAGCTGACGGAATCAAAAATATGTATAAAAGGTTTACATGTTATCTAATAATAATAACAAAAAAAATATTTTTGTAAATTAAAAAAAATTATCGTGAAAATCCGATTTATTATTTTGTTTACATCTTTATATATTTTTTTAATAATGATAATAAACAGGATCAGGCAGTTTTTTCTCCTGTGTCTTAACAGCCTGTTCATTACAGGCTGTTAACTGAATTTTATTATAATAAAATCCTTTCCCCGGGGGTTGGACTAAAATGTACAGTCTTGGTATCAATGTTGGATCTTCAAGTATAAAAGCAGTACTTCTTGATGAGGAAAAAATAATATGGCACAAGGTTTTAACTCATGAAGGCGATTTCAGAAATACAATAGAGAAAATTCTGAACAATGAAAATATTCCGGATGGAGTAAAGGTAATCTCTACAGGAACAGAAGGGAGACATCTTCTTAACTTCAACAGTGTTATAGAATCATTATGTATTGAAGAAGCCCTCAATGACCTGGAAGCTGATGTGGATGCTGTTATCTCACTGGGCGGAGAAAATTTCATTGTTTATACAATAGATGAAGAGCTTAAAATTGTAACTGAATTTTCAGGGAACAAATGCGCATCCGGAACTGGTGAATTTTTCAAGCAGCAGCTTGGAAGAATGGACATGACACTGGCTGATATTACTAAAATCCCTGAAAGCGCGAAGGCTGCACCCCTTTCATCACGATGTTCAGTATTTATGAAAAGCGACTGCACTCATAAGCTCAACAAGGGTGAAGCCACAAAATATGACATAGTCCTTTCCCTCAGCGATGTAATGGCTGCAAAAGTTGCCGATTTCCTTAAAAAGGCAAAAATTACCTCCGGTAAAGTTCTCCTCACAGGAGGGGTAACCAATAACAGCTATATACTTAAATTCCTGAAGGAAAAACTCCCTGATATTGAAATACTGGTTCCTGAGGAAGCCATCTTTTTTGAAGCATACGGCGCAGCACTCCTGGCGAGAAAATCAGGCAGCCCAATGCCGGCTATGGCAAAATTGTTCAGGAAAAACAGTCTGGGCTTCGGGAAATACCCGTCACTTATTACAGCGAATGGAAAAGTAAATTACATCTCCCACCAGAGAGGGGATGTAAAAGCCGGCGGAGAATATATTCTGGGTGTTGACGGCGGGTCAACAACAACTAAAGCTGCACTTGTTGATATAGCAACCAATGAAATAGTAGCTGAACATTACGGAAGAACCCACGGAGATCCTGTTGCAGCCCTGAAAAACTGTTTAAAAGAAATTAAAAAGCAGATAAAAGAAAAAATCGGGGATTCCGGCATCAATATCTCTCTTGCCTCAACAACAGGTTCATCAAGAGAGATACTGGGTGTCTTCATGGAAACACCGGCAATTTACAATGAAATAATAGCACATGCAACAGGTACAACCTATTTCAAATCCGATATAGATACAATCTTTGAAATAGGCGGGCAGGATGCAAAATATGTTTATCTTAAAAACGGAGTCCCCATCGATTATGCCATGAACGAAGCCTGTTCAGCAGGAACAGGCTCATTTCTGGAAGAATCAGCATCAGGTGACCTTAATATTACAGATGTAAAACAGATAGGAGATATAGCCTTAATGGCTGACTCACCCCTCAAATTCGGGGAACACTGCTCTGCATTTATCAATTCCGATATACGTAAGGCTATTCAGTATGGAGCCACAAGAGAGGATATAACTGCCGGGATTGTTACATCAATTGTATCCAACTATTTAAACCGTGTTGTAGGTAACAGAACCATAGGGCAGAATATTGTGCTTCAGGGCGGTGTGGCAAAAAACAGCGCTGTACCTCTTGCTTTTGCAATGCTTCTTGACAAGAATATAACAGTCCCCCCTGACCCTGAGCTTCTTGGAGCCTTTGGAGTGGCACTAATGGCAAAGGAGAAGAACAGCACCGGCCTCCTTGAGAAAAGCTCTTTTGATATTGATGAAATAATCAACAGTGAAATAGTTTACGAAAAAGAGTTTATATGCCGCTCCTGCGATAATTACTGTCCTGTAAAAATTTTAAAAGTAAACTCCCACCAGTACATGTTCGGGGGACGATGCAACAAATACGCCAACTCAAGGAAAAAAACAGAGATAAACGAATCAGTTGTATTCAACTATATAGACAAAAGGGATGAACTCCTTTTTATTGAGTGTGCGCCCCATGACTCGGACTTTGTAAAGAAGAAAGACTACACAGTGGGAATACCGAAAAGTTTTTCCGTTTATACTCTCTGGCCCCTTTACTCATGGTTTTTCCACACACTGGGGATAGAAACAAAATTATCTGATACAATAGAACAGAGCGGAGTTGCCCGTGTTGAAAGCGCCTACTGCTTCCCTGCTGAAATAGCCCATGGAGCAATGCAGTCTTCAATTAATGAAGGAACAGATTTTTTCTTTGTCCCCCATTTCCGGGATATGCCCTCCTATGAAAAGGATGTGCATGCCAACTTCTGCCCCATAACGCAAAGTCTCCCCTATTATATGAAAAAGGCTTTCCCGGAAATAGAGGAAGACCGGATTCTTGCTCCTGTAATAAGTTTTAAATACGGCCTGGAAAAAGCCCTTGAGGGATTTCTGTCAATGAGCAGACAGCTGGGAGTTTCTGAAAATGAAATAGAAAAGGCTTTCCGTATTGCATGGAAAAAGCAGGATGATTTTTTCAAACGCTACCACTACCTGGGGATTGAAGCACTTAGAAAGGCAAGAAAGGCCGACCACCCTGTAATAGCTCTTCTGGGCAGGCCCTATAATGCCTTTACAAAAGACGCCAACATGGGAATCCCGAAAAAATTCACAAGCCGCGGCTATTCCATTATCCCCTTTGACATGCTCCCCTTTGAAGAAGTACAGATATATAACAATATGTACTGGTACTATGGGCAGCAGGATATGAAAGCAGCCTCATTCCTTAAAGATGAGGACAACATATTTATTACATTTATAAGCAACTTCTCCTGCGCGCCTGATTCATTTATGCTTCACTATGTTAAATGGCTAATGGGGACAAAACCTTTTCTTATTCTGGAGCTGGACTCCCATTCAGCTGACGCGGGAATTGATACACGAATTGAGGCATTCCTCGATATTATTGAAGGATACAGGGCCAGGTATTCAGGGGCAGATGATGAACGCTACGATAATGGCCTACGTTTTATCAACAGAAAGAGGGAACCTATCCACGTTTATGATACAGTAAATAAAAGAAAAATTGAGATTTTCCGTAACCGGAAAGTTAAACTTCTTCTGGCAAATATGGGAAGGCTTTCCAGTGAACTTCTGGCAGCATCGCTCCGCGGCATAGAAATTAACGCTGAGGCAATGCCCCTCCCGGACATATACACACTTCAGACAGCGCGAAGCTTCATGTCAGGCAAGGAGTGCCTCCCCTCACAACTGGTGCTTGGAAGCGCCTTAAAGTACTTCCAGTCCGACAAATACAGAAAGGATGAAACATATCTGCTTTTTGTTCCATCCACAACCGGCCCCTGCAGAACCGGACAGTACTACATCTTTTATGAAAATCTCTTCAGGGACCTGAAACTGGAGAATGTAGTTGTGATAACCCTTGATTCTGAAAATTCCTACAATGAACTGGGCCCCGGCTTTTCCAGAAGCGCCTGGTGGGGACTCATTATTGCAGACTACATGAAAGACATAGAAACATCGCTCCGCACCTGCGCGCTTGATCCTGCTGCAGCAATAGCCAAATATGATGAACTGTGGCATGAGCTTATTGAAATTGCGGAAAAGGATATAAAAAATGTTGTACCTGCACTTAAGCAGATAGCATCTGAAATATCCAAAATTCCGCTGAAGCAGCAGGTTAAGGATACACCTAAAGTACTTGTTGTGGGTGAAATATATGTACGCCGCGATGACTTTGCAGTTGATGAGCTGATAAGGCTTATGAGCAGAAAAGGGATAATAGGAAAAGTTTCAGGCATCAGCGAGTGGATATACTACACCGACTATGTACGTAAAAATGAAATAATGAAGAAATATAATCTTCTTCCATGGTACAGGAAGCTTTTTTCAAAAGAGATGAAAGACCGCATTATATGGAAAATTGAAGAAAAGTGGAAACATGGCGTTGAGAAAAAGGTCAAAGAGGCATTCTCCTCAACCGGGCTTATCCCTGATACGCCTCATGATATGGATGAGATAATGAACAACTCCCAGAAACATTTTGTTTCCCGGGAACTGGATTCAGAAATTTCTATATCCAGCGGTGTGGCATCAACAGCAATGATGCAGGACTACTCAGGAATAATCAATATTTCTCCCTTTGCCTGTCTGATAGGACGTGTTATTGAAGGGCTTATAACACCCTGGAGCAGGGACAGAAAATATCCTGTAATGTCAGTGGAAATTGACGGCGCGGTTCTGCCGCCGAATATAATAAGCAAGCTTGATATATTTATGCTGAATGTGCTGCGGTTCAGGCAGAACCCTGATGACATGAATCTTGTTGAAATACATGAACTGGAAGATGCATCAATGTGCCGGAGAATTATACGGTAATTGCCTTTAATCCTTAGCCCCCCGCGCAATGGATTAAAGGACTGGCATAAATATTCCGGCGCGACCCCCGGAGGGGGTAAAAACTTTTCTGGACAGGGGTTTTTAACCCCCTGTTCTGAAAATACTACAGATTTATCTCCCTCATAACAGCCTCTCCATATTCATATACAAAACCGCTGTACCTGGCAAAAGACCTGAGCCTGTTAAGAAAAACTGTATAATCTGCCAGGCCTATTTCCTTCCTGAATAGAAGCAGACATAGCATCATAAGAGAATTATAATAAGTTATATTCAAAGCCTCAGCTTTTTTCAACACACCCCTGTCATCTGAAATAACTGCAGCACCCATGTCAAAGGCGCAGTTCACCACAAGTGAGTCAACAGTAACTGCTTTGTCAGATAATCCGCGAATAACCGTAATACCTTCATCTTTAAGACCTGTTTCATCCATAACAGGAGCAGGAGCATAAATCTCCAGCATAGAAGTAACAAGATTAAGGAATCCTGCCCTTTCCATATATATTATTGATGAGCTGTCAATAACCGCTTTGTTTAATTCTCCAAACTGTTTTAAAGTTAAAAGCACATCTTTTTTTTCATAGGTCATTCCTGAATCCGGTGAGCAGAAATATTACTCCTGCCCGTTATTGTTAAACATATTCTTTTTAAAATCCT
>CAYYKZ010000021.1:0-15933 GCA_964468455.1 uncultured Leptospirales bacterium
TATCATAACACCGCAGAAATCGCACATTGAATGTTTCTTTTCCAGATTAATCATGGCTTCCTCCCTTTAAAAGTTTTAATTAATGAAGAAATAATAATTATAAAATCAAGTGACGGAACTCTGTTAAAATTTAATAATTTCCTGTAGAATAAAAAAGAAACCGGGACTCATCACAGCTGAAAAAAATCCCTGAATTTATTCATCTTTGAAAAATGCAACTCTTCCGCTTTATAGATGACCAGTTACAGTAAAAGAAAGATAATCAATTTATTAAGAGAGAACTTATAAAAGCTAAAGAAGAAATATTAATATGAAATATAAATATATACTATAAATTATAATGAACAGTTACACCCCTGTCCATATAAAAATCTATGCTAATACAAAAAATTATACAACATGTAACAGATGCACCATAAATTGATCAGTTAATCATTAAAAATACTGTTCCCGAAATTTTTCTGGTGGTCATGCTTAATAATCTGTAAAAAAAATAAATTTCTCTGTAAAATTAGTTGCCTGAGACTCTCCTTTATAATTAAAATATTATTATATAAAAGTATTAATCCATTAACTTATTTAGTATATAATTCTAATTTTCCGGAAACAGTAAACTTCCGGATGCAGTAAGGAGTTATTTAATCTAAAAATGTTTTAAGGATTAATTACTGTATATAAAGTCCTCTGTTACTGTAATGTAAATTTGCATCATCTGAATTAAAATGGAACATTGGACTGTAATCAATAATATTATAAAAAACAAGAGGCCAGGATGAAAAGTAAAACATTAGCGATCCCTTTAATAATTCTTCTTGCTTTAACATTTTCATGCAAAAAAACCGTTGAATCCCAGCAAAAAGCATTCGAAAGCAATTTAAAAAAGGCAAATGAACTGATTTTTGAATATCCATCATTTGCAGAGCTCATAAAGAAGCAGATAGCTGAAGCAGAAACAGTTGTGAAGGAAGCTGAAGCAATAACTGATGAAAAATCAAAAATTGAAAAAATCGGATCTGCGGTTTCTATACTACGCACAAAATTTATATCAAACCTTGACAGTATACAAAGCACAATCAAGTCCGTTAAAAGTAAATCTGTTGAGGTAAGAGCTCTTAATATGCAGTACAATGAACGAATGAGTGCGGATCAGGCTATCTCAAATGGAGAGGCAGCGATAAACAATGCACTGGAAAAGCTTAAAAGTACAGTCAATAATCAGAGTGAGGCTGAAGCCCTTTCCGGTCTTGTCCTGTCCAGCTTAAGATCAGCGGAAGATAATGTAGAAAATGTTATAAAAATTGTTAAAGAAAGGGAAGCTGGCGAAAAAAAAGCTGCGCAGGAAAAAATAGACCAGGAAAAAGCGGCATCTGCGAAAGTTGAAGCTGAAAAAGCTGAACAGAATAAGCTTATTAAATGCTCATACTGCGGAACAGAAAATCCTGTAACAGCTGCAAACTGCAAAAACTGCGGTGCTCCAATAAAAAAATAACCTCAGGATAGTAATTTCATTTCAGTCATTAATAAAAAAAGCTCCCCTTAGGGAGCTTTTTAAAATTTATATGCAGGAAAAAATTATTCTGCAAGTGCGCCTGTAAAAACCGCATCTGAAGCTTTAACAGCTGCACCTTCATTAAACTTAATTGCTCTGGCTTTACCAAGGAATATTGGTAATTCAGATCCAAGATAGAACTGAGAAGCAAGAACTTTACCTGTGTAAAATGCTGCTTCATTGTTATCCTCAAGAAGTTTCTCTCTGTCTGCTCCTTTTGCATCACCAACGAGTTCCTTCATCTTTGGCTGGCAAACAGTAAGTGTCCATATATGCATCCATGCTATTGCAACCATGTACATTGCTTCCTGGAAAGGAGTAGCCTGAGCAAAAATATTCAGGAATTTCCCGCCAGCCATCTGGCCTTTGAAAAATTCAACAAGCTCATCAAGTTCTTTTAAAGCTTCGTTGAAAACATCAAGATACTTGTCATCAACAATTCCTTTAGCCTTAGCAACAGTTTCGTCCATTCTCTTTCTCAGGGCAACGTAGTTTCTCTGCTCCTTGTTCATGAGAATTTTTCTCATCATAAGGTCCATGGACTGAATACCGTTAGTTCCTTCCCATATTGCAAGTATTTTTGAGTCGCTCATATATCTTGCTACAGGATAATCTCTGCAGTATCCGTATCCGCCATAAGTCTGCATAGCCATTGATGTGATTTCCACGCCCTTGTCTGTACATCCGGCTTTACATATTGGAGTAAGTATTTCTATAAGAGAATTTGCTTCTTTTTTATCATCATCGTTTGCGGAACCTCTGATGATGTCAAACTGGTTGTACATAAAATAAACAAGAGCTCTCTGTCCTTCCAGGTGTGATTTCATCCATAACAGCATTCTTTTTACGTCAGGATGCTTGCTTATTGTTACCTGAGGAGCATCCGGATTAAGCATTTGAGTTACATCAACACCCTGAAGCCTGTTTTTCGCATAAGTAACAGCATGCATATAAGCAGCTGAAGCGTTTGCCTGGCCCATAAGTGCAGTACCCATACGCGCAAGGTTCATCATTTTGAACATGATCTTCATACCCTGACGCTCTTCGCCAAGAAGATAGCCTACACAGTTACCATTGTCGCCAAAGGCAAGCTGAGATGTAGACTGGCCATGAATCCCCATCTTATGCTCAATACCTGTACAGATTACATCATTGAATTCTCCCATTGATCCGTCTGCGTTTACAAGATACTTGGGAACTATAAATATAGATATACCTTTTGTACCCTTAGGATCGCCTTCTATTCTGGCAAGAACAGGGTGGATCATATTTGGATAGTAATCGTTTTCCCCGCCGGAAATAAATATTTTCTGGCCGGTAATTTTATATGTACCATCTGCCTGCTTTACAGCCTTTGTCTTAAGTGCTCCAACATCAGATCCTGCATCCGGCTCTGTAAGACACATCGATCCGCCCCACTCACCTGTAAGAATTTTTTCTCCATAGAGCTTCCACTGCTCTTCTGTACCGTATTCTTCTACCAGCTCCATTGCTCCATGAGAAAGACCGGGATACATGAATAGAGAATAGTTTGCTGCCATTACAAGTTCTGTTGCTGCCATTGATATAGCGAAAGGCATTCCCATTCCGCCTACCTCCGGGTTGTCATACATGCTGCCGAAACCGGCTTCATAATATGCGTCCAGTGCTCCTGCAAAACATTCGGGAAGCTTAACTTCCTTGGTGTCAGGATTCCACTTAGCAGGATTGTTGTCACCCTCTTCTGCTGTAGGATAAATAACATCAACTGCAATCTGCTCAGCAAGATCTATTGTAGCATCAAATGTGTCATGATCGAAATCGCTGTAGCATTCAAATTTAAGAAGTTTGTCAGTCTCGAGAAGTTCATAAAGTACAAACTTGACATCTCTTGTGTCAACTAATGGATTAAGCATGTTTTTGCCCCCTGTTTTTTATCTTTATTTTCCGGCAGCCAGATGAGATAAAAACAGAGTAAAAAATAGATCTGTCTTACCTCAGGTGTGCCATAAAGTCCAAATTATTATTTTCTGATAGAACCGGTAAATTTTATATTTTTATATGTTTTTACTGAATCAGTCATCTTTGAAAATTCTATAATATTTAATTCCAAAAAAATTCCAGCCTGATTCCAGTCTGAAATATTATTTTCTAAAATGAAAATAATCAGAAATATAGGAACTTAATTTTATTATATTTTTTTACAATATAACCTGAAGTGTCAAGTATTTTGTTTATTATTATAAAAATAAACATGCACATATGTGATAGTTAATTATAGTCTCATACCAAGAATTAAACGCAGCATATTTATTGTCATTTTCATTTTACCCGCTTTTCTCATTAAAATTTTAAGATAAAGCAGTTCAATATTCATAGGCGGCCTGGTGAGTTTACTTTTTTTTCTAAGGGAAATAGCTCCTTTTCTGCATTTAGTAACACAAAGCCCGCATCCGATGCATCTGCTTAAATCAAGTAAAACTTTTTCACCCTTTCCCGGGCTGGTAATTGCATCCATCTGGCACCTTTTAATACATATACCGCATCCATTGCATTTATCACAATCAATTTCAGCATAGTAATTCGTTGAAAAAAGAGATGCGGGATTATCAAACTCCTTTGCCATTGTAAGGACACCGCAGCAGCACCCGCAGCATAAACAGATACAAAAAGGCTGAAGGGAATTCCCCGGCTGGATAACAAGGCCCTTCTCCTCCGCCTCATCAAGAATTGAGAGACACTCTTCCTTTGTTATAGTTCTTGCTCTACCCCTGTCAAGGTATCCTGTGTCGCCAAAAAGAATACATATTTCATAGTTATCAGTGATGCTGCACTTCTTCCCAAGGAGCTCCTCACCCTGCTTGCATACACAGTTTGCAACATGAATTGATTCTTTAGTTTCTGACACAATTTTTTTTATATTATCGTATGTATCAATCTTGTGCTCAGGCACAATAGCTTTTAAATGAGGACTGGTTCGCAGCTGAGGCAGGGATGCACGGAAAAATTCATCCTTAAAAGCTTCACTATAATACTTGTGAAGAATTTCCATAAGTTCAGGGGTTAAATCATCTACATGGTATTCAAAAATTCCAATGGCAAGCATGGCATTGCTGTAACGGTAAGGTTTGTCAGATGAACGGCGTATACTTCCGTCCATAAAAAGTTTATCCAGTATACCGGTCAGTTCATCTTCAGACAAATCAATGCCATAGCCTTTATAAAGCCTTTTTTTTATTCTTTTTACAGATGCACCTGTTAAACAAAGACAAATGGCAGCCGTTGCCTCAAGGGGAGTAAAAAAATATTTCAGCAATTCAATCTCAACACCAGACTCTGTGGCAGGATAACCGACAGGGTATTTATCGAGGTGAACCTGAAGTTCTCGGTATATATCATTCATTCTTTGTTCCCCTTATAGATTCAACACCAGGGCAGATTCAGTCCCAGGAACAGGACCCGGCCCTGAAAAGACCGCACACCTGAGACACCCGTTCAGGCATGCCCACAAGCATTACAATATCATCGGGCTCAAGAACAATATGAGGGTCAGGATTCTGCATATTTTCATTTCCCCGGTTTATCACAAGTATTGTTACACCATATTTTTTTCTTATTTCAAGATCTATTATCTTTTTACCTTCAGCAGGTGAGCCGGACTCAACCTTATAGCTAACCATTTCCATACCTTTTACAAGCTTTCGCTGTTCATGAGGAGTGATGGACTCTATTGACGCAGTCCTGAACATGCGGTATCCATCTGCCCTGATTAATTCAACATAATTGTTAATTTCATTTAAAGGTATATTGAACTTTTTAAGGAGACGGGTAAATATTTCAACTGAGGTTTCAAACTCTTCAGGAATTACCTCACTTGCGCCAAGGAGAAAGAGGTCATTAACCTCTTTGACAAAACGGGTCCTGGCAATTATATGAATTTCAGGATTAAGCTTTCTGGCAGTAAAGATAACCCTGCGGGTAGAAGGTGCATCGGGAATTGTTGTTACCAGCACCCTTGCTTCAAAGATATTCGCATGTTTAAGGACTTCCTCATTTGAAGCGTCCCCATATATAATATTTTCCCCCTTAACAGACTCCTTCTTAACTGTTTCAGGATTGGTTTCAATTATTGTATATGGAATTCCGGCAATATGTGCCGATTTTGCAACATTTCTGCCATTTATGCCAAAACCGATTATTACAAGGTGATCAGTCTGGGCTTTATCTGCAGGCTCTACAGGAAGTCTTCTCATGTTATAGGTTTTATCATCAAGCCATTTCATGAATGAAAACTTCATAATAAAATGTGCAACAGGCCCGGAAAAATTAATAATAAACGACGAAATAACCATTGTAATAATTGCCATTGCAAGAATTGTCTGGTACTCAATTGCAGAGAATATGTTATTATCAAAACCTACCTTTGAAAGAATAAATGAAAATTCTCCAATCTGGCAAAGTGAAAAACCAACGATCAAAGCTGTGGTAAGAGAAAATCCAAGGAAAAGAACAACAGCTCCTGCAATTAAAAATTTAATCACAATTATTGCAAGACCTCCGGCAAGTATAAACTGCCACGCATCTGCAAGAAAGGTTAAGTCCAGCATCATGCCTATTGATATAAAGAACATACTGGCAAAAACATCGCGGAATGGAATTATATTCCCTATAGTTTCATAACTGTATTCAGTTTCGGAAATAATAAGGCCTGCAATAAAAGCTCCAAGCTCAAGAGAAAGTCCCATGGAATAGGTAAGCCCTGCAATTGCAAAACAAGTAACAACCGCACTAAGGATAAAAAGTTCCCTGCTCCGGGACTTGGCAAGCTGATAGAATATCCAGGGTACTATCCATTTATAAGCGGCAAATATAAAGAGAATAAGGCCGGCGCTTTTTAATGCAAAACCCAGTCCTGATTCGTCTGAAACACTTTCAACACCTGCAAGAAGAGGAGTAACCAGCATCATTGGTACAACAATAATATCCTGAAAAATCAGAATCGCAAGCACAGCCCTGCCATGGGTGGTATCCAGTTCAAGTTTTTCCTGATATATTTTCATTACAATTGCTGTACTGCTTAAGGCTATTACAAATCCGTAAAAAACAGCCTGATTTGCACCCTTCCAGTAAAAAAGAAAACCGGCAATAATGGCAATTGTAAGGAGAACCTGGAGAGTTCCTCCAATAAGTACTGTACGTCCTATCTCGAGAAGATTTTTTATTGAGAACTCAAGTCCTATAGTAAAAAGGAGGAGTATTATTCCGATTTCTGAAAGCAGATGAACTTCTTCCGGGCCGCCGCCTATTCCAAGTAACCCGGGACCGGCAAAAACACCTGTAATTAGAAAACCGACTATTGAGGGTATTCTAAGCCTGTTGCATATAAAAACAACAGCTACAGCTATAGTAAAAATAATAACAATATCCTGTAGTAACTCCATTAAATGCTCCTGTTCAAATTGCGGTAAAGGCTAAAATACATTAAACCTTTCTATCATGTCAAGAAACAATATTATAACTAATATATAATAAAAATGTATTGCTTTATAAGCATAATGCATCAATAATCTCCCCCTAAAAAGTATAGGGAGAAGTTAATGAAAAAAGTCTTTCTTTTAAGACATGGAGAAGCTCAGGAAGAGGATTATGAGTCGGACTACGCCAGAAGACTTACAGATAGAGGGAAACTCCGATCCTCAATTCTGGCAGATCACCTTCTTGGCAGCAAAGAAAGCATAGATTATATTATTACAAGCGGTGCAGCTAGGGCAAAATGTACAGCAGAGGCATTCAGCAGTACATATAAACTCAGCGATGAAAAACTGGCTGTTAATGATGAAATCTATACTGCTCATGACCCCTGGCTTCTCATGGATATTTTGTGGAACTGCAGCAACTCGATTTCCTCTCTTTTGATTGTTGGCCACAATCCTGTAATCAGCGAACTTGCCTTTACTCTTACCGGGAAATTCCGCTACTCCATGGAGAAAGGATCAATAGTTAAAATAGAATTTCCTGCTGACCGCTGGGAGAATATTGAATCCTCAAAAGGCAATCTCTGTTTTTATAAAACCTTTGCCAGCGGTGAAATAATTGATGCCCTGAATATCTGATAGAGATCCTATCTGAATTTTTTAGCATATTTTGCAGCTTCAAGACCTGCAACACACCCTTCCCCTACTGCTTTGGCTATCTGCCATGGAGGTCCGCATATATCACCAGCTGCATATATGCCTGGAACTGATGTTTCCTGCTTCCGGTTCACAGCTATATGTTTAAAATTCTCATCCATTTCAATGCCGAGAAATCCTGCAAGTCCCATTGCACCTTTAGCTCCAAGTTCAATAAAAATTCCCTCTGCCTTAACTTCAGTACCGTCATTCAGTATAACCGACTCAACATTTTTTTCACCATTAATAGATGAGACCTTTTTCCCCTCCAGGACATTTACACTGCTAACTGCAAGCTGCTGCGCAAGCTTTTCATCCACTTTAATTTTTTCAGATACAAGATACACTGTATCTGTATATGAAGACAGAGTGAGGGCTCCTGATACTGCGGCACTTCCGCTACCGGTAATTACAACAGGTTTATCCTTATAGAAATTAGCGTCACAATCAACGCAATAACTGACACCATATCCCCTCAGGTCGGTTTCCCCCGGAACGTTCAGCGTATTTCTTGTTACACCAATAGTAAAAATAAGAGAGCGTGTTTTAATAGTATTACCGCTTTCAGATTTAAGTATTACAAAATCACCATCAATAGATGTTTCGATTACATCCTCTTCAATGAATAGAGCGCCAGCTTTCTGGGCCTGATCAATGCCGTTTTTAAGAAGCTCATCACCTGTAATATTAGGCATACAGCAATAATTTTCAATATGAGCGCCCATAATGCTGCTGTTTTCAAACCTTCCCATTACAAGAACAGAAACTTTTGCCCTTGCAGCATGTATGGCTGCCTGAAGCCCTGCCGGTCCTGTGCCCAGTATAACTACTTCATAATCTGCTTTATTCATAATAACCTCCATGGTAAATCTTAATTCTTCACTATAATATCTATTCAGTTATGATTATATTTATATTTGTATTTAATAAAATCCATTTCTCCATCCATAGTCATTCATAAACAGATTTTTTTTGTTTTATATAAATAACTATAAAAATTTTCTGCAAAGCAGATAAATGATTAATAAAATAAAATATACATCGATAGATTAAGTATACATTAAAATACTAAAAATCTCAAGCATTTTTTTTATCTTTTTAAAAAAACCGGAATTTATAATCAAGCTGGGAAATATAGACGGCGGGTTCGATCTTTTTTCAGACCTTACCCGCCGCCTATTGGGGGGAAAAAAGCAACTGTATCATTTTTACTCAAAATATCATCACATTCAGCATGTTTCCCATTATGGAATATTATAGCTACTTCATTTTCATCAATATTAATGATTTCAAGAAGGTTCTTTACAGATATTCCTTCATTGCAATCTAAAACCTTTGTATCAAATCTTTCATTCCGTAATGTTGCAAAAAGTTTAACTGTTATTTTCATGTTTTAATTTCTATTCTATAATATATAATATCACTCAATAATTCAATAGCCGGATCATTAAATGTGACATTTTTTACTTTTTTTTCATTAATTTCTATTTCTTCTATCATTTTTTCATTATTGCAGTCATTAAGGAGTTTCAAAAACTCATTTTTATCAGCATAAATACCCTTTAACAGCAATTCAGGCCCCTTATCATACAAAACCTTATTGAAAAGTTTTAATGTAACCAGAGTATCATTTCCGGTTTTCCCCGACCCGGAGTGATGATATGTTATACCTTCACGTAAAACAGAATAGAAGCTGTCCATTCTCATCATTGCACCAACAAGACCCGGCATTGCCCCTGAAAGAGCACATGTCATTTCAGGGGCAATGAGGACTTCAGTAAGTTTATCAGCAGGCTTCTGGTTAATGAATACGGTTTTTACATTTTCAGCAATATAATCAGCTGAAACTCCGCAAATTTCTGTTAAGAACTCCATAACAGAAATTCCTTCAGGGGATTTTATATAAAATCCTCCCTGTAATGTTTTTACAAACTCCAGTACTGCACTTTTCTTTACCTTCAATTTGACTGAATCATATTGCCCGGTCATAAACCCTCACACTGCTGACTTCCATAATTTACCAGTTATAAACACTATCAAGCTCTTCATCAGTTACTGTAAAAACCGCATTATGCGGAGCAAGTTTCTCTTTATAAAAATAAGCAGGGAGTCTGTCATCTTTTGCGGTAAACCCCGCTTTTTTATTAAAGTCCCTTTCCATGGTAAGCACTTTTTTCCCAAGGTCTGCAACATCGTCTGCTGTCAGGTTAAGTCCGTGAAATGAATTAAGCAGATCAAGAAGGGCCTGAAATGTTTCAGGCTGATCAAGAATGGCAAATGCAATAAAAAGGCACATTCCTGTTGAGTCTATTGCAGCTGTTGCTATCTGAAGATTCCTGGAAAGTTCAACCTGTCCTTCAGGCTTTAAGGGGTCAACAAAACCTCCCACCTTAAGGATATTTGCAGTAATTGAATACCCGGCAGTATGGTCAGCTCCCTGTGTACTTGTAGCGTAGGTTACACCGATTCCCTGTATTGACCTGGGATCATAAGCCGGCATTGCCTGGTTTTTCACAACAGGAACTCTTTCCACTCCAAAAACTTTCCCTGTTATACCCGCGCCATTTCCAAGAACTCTTCCAAGGGGAGTTCCCTTACCCACTTCATGGACTAGATCAATTGCAGCTTTACCATCACCAAATTTTGCCAGGCCCGCATCCATTGCTACTGCAATTGTAGCTCCCATTTCAATAGTATCAACACCGTAATTATCATCAAGAAAATCGAGCATAGCAATTACATCAGGATCATCAATTCCGCAATTTGCTCCATGAGCCCATACTGTTTCATATTCAGGCTGCTTGGTTAAATACTTACCGTCCTTGTCATGATAAATACCTGAGCATCTTATAACACATCCCCTATGACAGCCATGGGTCGGCTGACCTCCTCTTTTTGTCATAAGATCTGCATAGGTTTCGCCGCTTATTTTTGAGGTACCTGCAAATGTTCCTGTTTTAAAGTTATTGGTGGGAAAACCGCCTGCCTCATTGATAATGTTTGATAAAACATTAGTTCCATATGAGGGTAAAGCACTCCCTGTAACAGCGTGTTTTTTTAAACCGTCAACAAAAGCCTTGTTTGCATCTCTGAACTTATCCGGATCAACGGGTTTTCTGTTTTCAAGCCCTGTCTCATCAAGAATTATTACTTTAACACCTTTGGCACCCATTACAGCCCCGACACCCCCTCTACCGGCATGCCTGGCCGGCCTTAATTCCATGTCTGTACAGGCAATCGATGCAGCGCCCATTTTCATTTCACCTGCAGGCCCTATTGAAATACAGGCTATCTTGTCACCATATTTTGCCCGAACTTTTTCAATAAGTTCATAATTGGGGAGCATTTTATATTCAGCAGCTTTTTCAACCTTTACGTCATCTTTGCTTATATAAATTTTATACAAATCACCATCTGCCGGCTTACCTTCAATGACTATTGCAGCATATCCAAGTCTTGCCAGCACCTGTGCCGCCTGCCCTCCGGAATTAGCCTCCTTTATTCCTCCGGTTAAAGGACTTTTACAGCCTATAGAGATTCTGCCCGACATTGCTGCAGCTGAACCGCTTAAAAGTCCTGGAGCAATAACAAGCTTATTCTCCTCTCCAAGAGCATGACACATGGGATCCACCTCCTGTGCAATAACTGCAGTGGTGAGCCCTCTACCTCCCAGACCGGCAAACCCGCCAAGAGGTTCTTTCTTTATTTCAGGTTTGCCCCCTGTACTCATAATGATTCTTAGAATTGTATCCATAAGACCTCCCCTGGTAATATGTTTTTGTGTTAAATTAAACATATAATGAGAGGAATATCAAGAAAAAATAAACATTTTCCTACAAATGAACACATAAGGCTCTTTTATGTAATAATATTTTAATATTAAAACGCCTGAAAAAAATAAAGTGCCGACTATTTTATTACCTTCAGTCCCTTCCCGACTGTTATAAAAGCTCCAATGGCATCATCAATATGCTCTTTAGTATGCGCTGCGGAAAGCTGTACCCTTATGCGGGCCTGATCTTTAGGCACAACAGGATAAAAAAACCCGGTTACATATATTCCCAGTTCAAGCATTCTTTCTGCAAAATTCTGAGAAAGTACAGCATCATAAAGCATAATAGCGCAGATTGCAGACCGTGTAGGCTTTATATCAAAGCCGGCTTTAAGCATTTTATCAAGAAAATACTCTGTGTTCTCATGCAGTTTTTCCTGAAGCTCATTTGTACTGCTCATAAAATCAAAAATTTTAATCCCTGCTGCAGCCACAAAGGGCGGGATGGAATTTGAAAAAAGATAGGGCCTGGACCTTTGCCTAAGTAGTGATATAATTTCTTTTCTGCCTGTAGTAAATCCACCAATAGCACCACCAAAGGCTTTTCCCAGGGTTCCTGTTATTACTTCGATCTTTCCTCTAAGATTAAAAAGCTCAGTTACTCCGCGCCCGGTTTTCCCAACCACACCCGCGGAATGGGACTCATCAACCACAACCAGGGCATCATACTTTTCCGCGAGTCTGTAAATATCGTTCATTGGAGCAACATTCCCGTCCATGGAAAAAACTCCGTCTGTTACAATTACCCTGAATCTGGCAGATGATGCCTCCTTAAGCTTTTCCTCAAGGTCAGTCATGTCCGCATTGGCATATCTGTATCTTTTTGCCTTACACAAAAGCACCCCGTCAATTATTGAAGCATGGTTAAGAGAATCAGATATTATGGCATCCTCATCCGTGAAGAGCGGACCGAAAAGCCCTCCATTTGCATCAAAGCAGGCAGCATAAAGAATTGTATCATCTGTCCCGAAAAAATCCGCTATTTTTAATTCCAGCTCCCTGTGCAGATCAGTTGTTCCGCAGATAAACCGGACAGATGACATGCCGTAACCGTGAGTGTTGAGTGCTTCACTGGCTGCTTCCTTGAGAAAACTGCTGTTTGACAGCCCCAGATAATTATTGGCGCAGAAATTAAGAACACTTTTACCGCTGCTCAGTTTAATTTCAGGGCCCTGCGGTGATGTTATTAATCTTTCATTTTTGTAAAGTCCTGCATTTTTTATATTGTCGAGTTCATTTTCAAGAAACTGCTGAAATCTGCTATACATAGCTCCCCCCTTTTTTTAATCAGTCCCAGTTTAAAATTACCTTACCGGAATTACCCGATTCCATCACCTCAAAGCCTTTTATAAAATCATCAACATGAAACCTGTGTGTTATAACAGGACTTATATCTATCCCGCTTATTATCATCTGTTCCATTTTATACCAGGTATCGAACATCTCCCTGCCGTATATCCCTTTAATGTAGAGGGCCTTGAATATTATTTTATCCCATGGAACCATTGTTTCAGCTGGAAGTATTCCAAGAAGGGCAATTGGCGAGCCGTTATACATGGAATCTATCATATCCCTGAAAGCTGCAGCCGAACCGGACATTTCCAGTCCAACATCAAATCCCACCATGCCGAGTTTATCAAGACTGTTCTTTATTGTTTCACCTTTAGAAGGATTAACAGTCATTGTAGCTCCCATCTTTTTTGCTATTTCAAGCCTGTAATCGCTCAAATCACTCACTACAATATGCCTGGCTCCGGCAAACCTGCATATAGCAACAGCCATATTTCCTATAAGCCCTGCTCCTGTTATAAGAACATCTTCACCAAGAAGAGGAAAAGATAGTGCGGTATGTGTGGCATTGCCGAAGGGATCCATTATCGAAGCTATTTCATCAGGAATGCGGTCATCAAGTTTTATTATATTTTCAGCAGGGACAGAGAGATATTCCGCAAAAGCTCCATCCCTGTTAACACCTACTCCAATGGTGTTTTCGCAGACATGCTTTTTCCCCCGCTTACAGTTTCTGCAGTTATTGCAGGCAATGTGCCCCTCCCCTGTTACCCTTGTTCCAGGTTCAATATTCTGCACACCGCTGCCCACCTCTTCAACAATCCCCATGTACTCATGGCCTATGACCATGGGGGTTTTTATTGTGCGCCTGGACCATTCATCCCACATATATATGTGCAGGTCTGTTCCGCAGATGGCGGTTTTTTTTATTTTAACTATTACATCATTTACTCCGGGAACAGGCCTGGGTACATCATCCATCCATATCCCCTTTTCCGGTTTTGCCTTTACAAGTGCTTTCATGTTTACCCCTCAGATGCAATTTATCTGACAAATAAAGACTTATTTACAGAAATTACAATAAAGAGGATAATAAATCAAGAAACTTATTTTTTCATTTCCTCAATCCACTCTTTCCAGATATTTTCATGGAAACCGCAGGTTGCTTTGGAACCGTTTCTGACAACCGGAGTTCTGATAAGCCGGGGGTTCTCAAGAAGTACCTTTTCAATATCATGCTTAATGAATTTTAAATTCATTTTCTCATACTCTTTTCCGTTTTTATCAATAAGCTCCTCTAAAGGCACTGACCTTGATACAGAGGAGAGTTCCCCCTTACTCATTCCCTTCTCTGCAAGGTCAATCTGATGTATTTTAATACCTCTTTCCTTGAAAAACCTCACAGCCTTTCCCGTATCTTTACATTTTTTAGTACCGAATATCTGTATATTCATAAAAACCTCCCGGGGCAATTTTGTGTAATTAATGAACAGTTTTTCATATAAACATTTACCTGCAAATAAGCATTGACTTTAACCGGCAATGGGATTATCAGGTATAATCATTCACATCTGTGTCCGGGAATATGTCAATAAAAGCTTGTTGTACATTCATTATAAACTGAAAGCTGATAAATTATCAGAATATTTTAAGTTAATAAATTTATACTAATATGATAAAACATAACTTTATTGAAAAACTGGTTGAAGCCTTCACTGAAACTGCAGAAAAACTCAATATAGGGTATATTGAAATAGCCACAGTTTCTGACGGGACACCTCTTTCACTTTATTTTAAACGTTTCTCAACCAACTTTGACATAATTCCATTAAAAGATATTAAAAATAATATTCCTTTTGAAAAAAATAATAATCGGGAAACAACAAAGGCAGAGGCAATCTCCCCAAAGGGGGAGAAAATAAGAATACTTGCCGCTCCAGTTATTATTACATCTGAAATTTCAGGATATATAATATTTCAGTCCTATAAAAATATTTTAGAAGATTCTGAAAGCATAATCCGTTTTTTCTCCTCAGCCTTTGATATAATAAACAGTCTGTCCCGGGAAGAACCGGCTGAAAACATGCCTCATGACAAATACAAGAAGGAACTCAATAATATACGGGACTTCCAGGCCAAGCTATTCCCCAGATTTTCAGATGTCAAAGGATTCGATATTGCTTCAGCCTACCTCCCGACTGATTTAATGTCCGGTAATTTCATAGATGGCCTCTATCTTGATGAAAACACATACCAGATTACAGTTTGTGATGTTTCAAAATATGGAGCAACCTCTACATTTACAGGTGCAATGATAAGGACTATTTTAAGATATGAAGCTACAAAAAAAATTACCCCTTCACTGCTCATTGAGACTATTAATACTAAATTAAAAAATATGAGTTCCCTGTCAAATGAGCAGATATACTTTACAACATATCAGATCAGATTAAAAACAGGGAAAACTGTTATCTCATCATATGGCCCGCTTACAACATTTCTTTACAACAGTGAAAAAAACGGTCACGTAAATTTAAAAAATACAGAAACAGGAAAGCTTCTCTCAAAACGCAGTTTTTACAAGGATATATCCCTTACCATGGGTTCCGGAGATATACTTTTATATTATTCTAACGGAATTTCCAATGCCACAACTGAAAACGGTGCACTAAAGTTTGGTGAGTCAAGGATAGGTGAAAAAATTATGGAACTTAAAAACGGAACTTCAATGGATATAATCCACGGATTAATTGACAGTCTGTATGATTTTTCAAATTACTCATCCGGAACAGAGGATATAATTTTAATATGCATAAAAAAGGAATAGCAGAAATATCACTTTAAAAAAAAGACCGGAAGAACATCCCGGGCAGCAGATAGCCTGGATCAGCTGCAGCTTAAAAAACAATTGACTCATATTCATATGAATTAATAATATTTTTTATAAGCTCCCCCCTGCTAAGAGGGAATAAATTTTATCACCACAACCGGAGAAATAACCCATGAAAAGTTTTAAATATTTTCTGCTTTTCACGATACTGATTTGTTTTTTCTCATGCACAACTCAGCAGAAAATAACAGATACCGGTGATTATAAAGAGCCCTCACATATA
>CAYYKZ010000022.1:0-15813 GCA_964468455.1 uncultured Leptospirales bacterium
AAACGGAATTCAGTCTATTGATCTGCTTATGAGGAAGATTCTCCTTAATAAGGATCAGAAAGGATATAAACTATGGAAAAGTGTTGTTGAAAAAAATCTTGAAGATGCACAGGGGCTTGTTGATGATAAATATGTAAAAAGGATTCGTGATGGTATAGAAAACCTTGATATGGTAATCAGCAAAATGATAAAGAGGATGCAGGAAGGTAAAATTCTGGAGGTTTTTACTCATGCAACACCTTTTCTGCGGGGCTTTTATCTTCTGGTTCTCGGATGGTGCCATATCTGGAGTATGACAGAAGCAATTAAATCTCTTAAAGAAATTCAGCTGAAAAATGAAGGTATGGATATAAATACCCTGACATCATCTGACAGTGAAGCGGCATTTTATTCAGGAAGAATTCATTCCGGGAAATTCTATATTGAATCCCAGCTGCCTCTGTTTTTTGCAATTGCGGAATCGATGATGAATGCCGATTCAGCGGCTCTTTCAGTACTGCCGCAGATGTTTACCGGGGCTCCGGAAGAATAGAAAGCTGCCATGGATGAAGAAAGATTAAAAAAGCAGATAGATTTTATAATTGAAACAGATAAATTAAAAAAAATTTACCGCAAAACATATCTTGCTGACGGCTCCAGATTTGAAAATGATGCTGAGCATTCATGGCACCTTGCCTTAATGGCAATACTCCTTTCTGAGTACAGCAACAGGAGTGTTGATATACTGAAAGTAATAAAGATGGTGTTAATTCATGATATTATTGAAATTGATGCCGGTGACGCCTACTGCTATGATGAAGCAGCCAATGAAGGAAAGGCTGAAAGGGAAATGGTTGCTGCAAAACGTATATTCTCCCTTCTTCCCGGGGATCAGCATAGGGAATTTATGGATTTATGGCTGGAGTTTGAAGAGAACATTACAGCTGAAGCTAATTTTGCCAATGCACTGGACAGGTTTCAGCCTGTAAATCTTAACTATGCTTCAGGGGGTATTTCCTGGAAGGAGAACAGCATAAACGACAGTCAGGTAATAAACAGAAACATGCCTATAGAAAAAGGTTCTGCAGGATTATGGGAATTTACCAAAAAAATTATAGACTCCGCATTGAAGAAAAATTATATTAAACACCACAAAAAATAAAACAGCAGCATCTGCAGCAGAGGACGAACATAATGAAAAATAGTTATGATGTTATAATTGTCGGTTCAGGCCCGGCCGGACTTGGTGCGGCTTTTAATATTGCTGAAAATTCAGGGAAATCGGTTTTACTTATTGAGAAAGCGAAAATAAGCTCCGGAGGCCTTCGAAACGACTGCAAGCAGAATTACACCTACCCTGTTGGTTTTACAGCAGAACTCTGGGATGAAAAAGAAGCGGAACTTCTTCTCGAAAATGTTGCAGCGCACCTCAATCCCGCCTATGTTCAGCAGAGAAATCTTGATATATATATTAAGCGTGCGGAAAAACTGGGAGTTAAGCTTTTAAATATCAAGCAGGCCCATGTGGGAACTGACAGAGCAAAAGGATTAATTGCAGGACTTATTACACAGCTCAGAGATCTAGGTGTTACAGTTTCACTCGAAACAGAAATGACTGATGTTGATTATGAAAATCGTACAATTATCCTGAAGGATAATTCTTCAATAAAATTTAATGATCTCATACTTGCTCCTGGAAGAGCCGGTTATTCATGGCTTCAGAATTTAATGGATAAACTTGATATCTGCTATTCAGATAATGTTGTTGATGTTGGAATCCGTGTTGAAACAAAAGAGGAATATTACCCTATAGTAAAAGATTATTATGATCCGAAATTTATTTTTCCCGGCAGAGTAAGGACTTTCTGCACTAATTCAGGGTCTGCGCATATAGTTAAAGAAAAATATGACAAATACTATTCCGTAAACGGCCACGCCTATTCAACTGATCATAAACCCAACGGCCTGGTTAATTTTGCTATGCTTAAAACAATCACACTTACAGATCCGGTAGTAAGCGGGCATCAATTTGCTGAAATTTTAGGGCAGATGGCTATGCAGCTTTCTGGTGGACAGCCCATGATGCAGAGAATTGGAGATTTCAGGCTTGGAAAAAGATCAATGAAAGAAACATTTAATCTGGATCTTTACGATTTTGAGCCTACACTTAAAAGCTCAACACCGGGGGATGTTAGTCTTGCAATTCCATCTAAAATCATGCGTGATATATGGCGGGCAATGAAAATGCTTGATACAATAATTCCGGGTATAATGCATCCCTCAACAATCATTTATTACCCGGAAATCAAAACGTATGCCATAAGGCCTAAATTCATAAATGAAAATTTCTGCGTTAAAGAGAATATTTTTATGATCGGAGATGGAGCAGGAACCTCCAGGGGTATAACCGGAGCATGGGCTTCAGGGATAAGGGCATCTGCTGGTATTCTCAAATGATTTTACAAAGAGACATATTTTTTTATTTTTGATAAATATTTATTGACTTATATAAGCTTTAAAAAATATATTTTTATAAGTTATTAACAAAGTAGAGGGGAAACCGTTTATTGTGATTGCGAATCTGCAAAGAAAAATTTTTTTTAGTATAAGAAATAAATTAATTATTATATAAAAACCTGAATTTAATTCAGGTTTTTTTTTGACATAAAAATGAACTAAAAAAGAGGTAACATATGTATCAGGAAATTAAACACCCGTTTTTAACACACAAACTAACTGCACTCCGGGACGTTAAGACCAGCCACAAGGAATTCAGAGAGCTTGCCAGTGAAATAACTATGTTAATATGTTATGAAGCTTTAAAAAATATTGAAGTTGAAGATTATGAAATTACAACTCCTATGACTGTGATGACAGGAAAAAGAGTAAAAAACGACATAGTTGTTGTTCCCATTCTCCGTGCAGGCGTGGGTATGCTTGACGGTATTCTCAGTCTGGTTCCTAATGCAAGGGTCGGATTTCTGGGAATATACCGTGATCATGATACTAAACTCCCTGTTGAATATTACTCCAAGCTTCCTGAAAATCTTACTAATCCCATGGTTTTTATAATAGATCCCATGCTTGCAACCGGTGGTTCTGTTGTTGCGGCAATAGATATTCTTAAAAAGCAGGGATATTCAAATATAGTTCTTATTTCAATAATTTCAGCCCCAGAAGGGATCAAAATTGTTGAGGATGCTCATCCCGATGTCCAGATTTTTACAGGAAGCGTTGATGACTACCTTGATGATAATAAATACATTATTCCGGGTCTTGGCGATGCCGGTGACAGATTATACGGAACAAAATAAAAAGGGAGGTTCAATGGATATTAAAAAAATTATTGTAGGGATGCAGATGCTCTTTGTTGCTTTTGGAGCGCTTGTGCTTGTCCCTCTTTTAACCGGTCTTGATGCTAATGTTGCTCTTTTCACAGCAGGTGTTGGAACGCTGCTCTTTCATCTTGTTACAAAAGGTAAGGTCCCTATTTTTCTTGCTTCATCATTCGCATACATTGCCCCAATAGGAGCTGCTACACAGCTTTATGGTTTAAAAGGAACCCTGGGAGGACTTGTTGCAGCAGGTTTTGTTCAGATATTTTTCTCTGGATTAATTAAAAAATTCGGTATTGCCATTGTTCACAGATTTTTACCCTCTCATGTAATAGGGCCTGTAATCATAGTAATAGGTTTAAGCCTTGCTCCTGTTGCAATTGGAATGGCAAAGAATGCTGAAGGAGCTCCAAATAATATTTATATAGCCATGATAGCAATGTTCACCACTATTTTTATTTCATTATTTGCAAGGGGCACATTTAAATTAATCCCTATTCTTGGCGGCATCGTTGCAGGATATACAGCTGCATTAATATTTGGTGTAGTCAGCATACAGCCTGTTCTTGATGCACCATGGCTTAGAGTACCTGCATTTGTCCTTCCAGAATTTGACTGGAGAGCAATTCTCTTTATTATACCGGTTGCTCTTGCTCCTACAATTGAACATATCGGCGATATTATGGTTATTTCCAGTGTTACCGGTAAAAAATTCTATGAAGACCCCGGATTTCACCGAACTCTTTTTGGAGATGGACTTGCTACAAGTTTTGCAGGCATGGTAGGCGGGCCTCCTAACACAACATATTCAGAGGTTACAGGCGCAGTTGCCCTGACAAAGGTTTTTGACCCGAAGGTACTTCAGATATCTGCAGTATTTGCAATTATTCTTTCATTTGTAGGTAAACTTGGAGCTTTTCTCCAGACAATTCCTGCTCCTGTAATGGGAGGAATAATGGTAGTACTCTTTGGTACAATAGCATCCATAGGTATAAAAAATATGGTTGAGCATAAGGTTGATTTTACTTCAAATAAAAATCTTATAATAGTTGCTGTAATCCTGATAGTAGGTGTTGGAGGAGCATCTTTAAGCTACGGACAGTTTACACTTGCCGGAATTGGGCTTTCCGGACTGGTAGGTGTTTTCCTCAATATAATTCTGCCGGAATCGAGTGACAATAAAGATATAGCCGGTGATCCGGAAGAAACTAATTACGAAAAACTTGGATAAATATCCTGCGGGGCGGAATGATATCCGCTCCGCATTTTACTTTATTTTCAGTATTTTTCCTATAACTGATCCTTCTGATTTAAGAATTTTTGATCCCCTTGTTATTTTACAAAGACTTATTCCAAGCTCGGAAGCAATTGTTCTTTGAGGAATCCCTCTTTCAAGCATCTTCATGAGCTCCCACCGGAGAAGTATATCCTTCTTTTCCTTATCTGTTAAAATTTCATCAAAGAATCTGGTTATTTCATCCGGTTTATTTATATTGGATAGTATCTCAGCTAATTCTGAAAGATCTGTCATTTCATTAACCTCATAAATCTGGACATGGTAATTAAATACATTTAACCATTTATTATCGGGAAGGATACTTTTTCTATATATTTTGTCATGTCAAATTTTCTTTCAAGTCCATTTGCGTTCATATATCTTACCTTCCCGAAAACAGGGCGTTCCTTCCATGGCCTGTCATGTTTTCCTAAGCACCAGGCTATACCTGCGTAACTGTTGGGGTCTCTTCCGTCAAGGGCATATTTATTATTTAGATATACCATATAGTCAAAAGCTGCTTCAGGAGATTCTGACCATTCAATAATTTTTTTCCCCCAATACATTCGCATGTAACCATGCATAATCCCTTTTGTTAAGAGTTCATACTGGGCAGCATTCCAGTAAATATCATGGGTTCTGAAATTTTCAAAGTCAGAAAGATTATATAAATAATCTCTGGGGAATAATTCATAATTTTTAAGTGTTTCCTGGGCCCATGCTGGAAGAGCGCGGATATTGTCATAATCGTTATTATAGTAAACAAAGTTTATGCTCAATTCACGCCTGACAACAAGCTCTTCAAGGAATGATTCAGCACCTGGATTATTATATTTTAAAACATTAAGGGCTATTCTTATCGGGGATATTTGCCCGAAGTGAAGATATGGGCTCAAGCCTGACGCAAAATTCAGTCCGGGATGATTACGCTTAACATCATAATCAAGTAAGCAGTTCTTAATAAAATAATTCAGCTTTTTTAAAGCTTCACTCCCCCCTCCCCTGGTTTCATTTACCGGATAAATACTTTTATCAATATTCAGGTCAGATATTACCTGATCCCTGTTGTTAATATCAATGCCTCTTATTTTCACATCAAGTGATGATAAATCCGGTTTTATTACAGGTACTTTTTTTAAATATTTAGAAAGTTCTCTTTTTATTCTTGGGCGGAATGTTCCAGCTGAATAGTTTTCTTTATCTGATGCTTCTTCTACTGGAACAATAACATCAGATTCAACAACATAGAATCTGCACTGCACAGTTTCAGCAGCTTTTTTGCGCCAGCTGCGCTGAATTTTCAAATACCCGGCGTCAGAAACAACTGCAGCAGCATTTTCTGCAAGATTAATAAGACCTTCTGCAGGATCAATAAGCCATACGACAAGCTTTATTGAAATTTTTTTGAGGTTATCTTCAACTTCCTTTAGCCCATCAAGCATAAAACTGTAATGTCGCAAATTTGCTTCAGGGTAATTATCTGTTAACCCGAAATAAACCAGCACCGGTAATTTCAGGTTATTGGCGATTTCAATTGCAAAAGCAAGAGCATGGTTATCATCACTCCTCTGTGACTGCTGCATCCAGTATAGTACATAATTTCCTTTGCGATGGTCGCAATTATTGAGGATATGTACACGTTCCTTATCTATAATAGACATTTATTACCAGCTGATTTATACTAATTTGTCATATCTTCAGGCTGACCAGTAGCATCAAGCACAGTACACCAGAATCTGCTTTTAGGATTAATAGCTTTTCGTTTTGATATTGCCAGCTCTATAGGGACATTAGTGTAATTGTTATTCCACTGCCCTATAATTAAATCGGTTTTACCAGCCATACCGGCATGAACAGCATACTGCCCAAGCTGAGCGCAGTATATTGAATCATTAGGCACAGCAGGGGAACTTCTTATCATATAACTTGGATCAATATATTTTAAATTGATTTCAAAATTAATATCCTGAAAATGCTTTATTATCTTTTCTTTTAGAAAAATTCCTATATCCTTAAGTTTTACATTCCCTGATGCATCATGTGAAATATCAGGATCCTCCTTCATTACAAGATCCTGGCCTGCTCCTTCTGCTGCGCAAATAACCGCATGCTGTCTTTTCCTGAGTCTTGCTTCAAGATGTTTAAGTAAACCGTTTTCTCCCTCCAGTCTAAAGGGAACCTCCGGCACAAGCACAAAGTTTACATCATTCATTGCAAGTGCGGCATTCGCAGCAATAAATCCGGAATGTCTACCCATGAGCTTAACAAGGCCTATTCCGTTTGGAGCTCCCTTAGCTTCAATATGAGCGGAAGTAATCGCCTTAACTGCCTGGGAAAAAGCTGTTTCAAATCCGAATGATTTCTGAATAAAACTTATATCATTATCAATAGTTTTAGGTATACCAACTACAGCGAGGTCAAGCCCCCTTTTAGCGGCAAGTTTAGAAATTTCGTGAGCTCCGCGTAGCGTTCCATCACCTCCAATGGTATATAATATATTAACTTTCATTTCCTCCAGGGTATCCATTAAAATATCCATATTTTCAGTTCCGCCCCTGGATGAACCAAGAATAGTCCCGCCATCCATATGAATATCTCTGACTGCTTCCGGATGAAGCTCTATGGGTCTGTAATTATTGGCAGGATTTAATCCGTTATAGCCGTATCGTATACCGTAAATCCGGGAGGCACCATATCTGTAATGGGACTCCATGACAATTGATCGTATTACATCATTAAGTCCCGGGCATAAACCACCACATGTAACAATTGCTGAAACAGTATTTTCAGGCTCAAAATAAATATTTTTCCTCGGGCCGGCAAGTTCAAATGTTTTTAAAATATCGGGAGAATCACTTTTAGTTGAGTCTATCATAACGTTATAGATCATTCTTTTGGAATCACTAACGAAATTAATATCGCTCCCTTCAATTTTTTTAAGAAGAGGCGATTTGATACGGCATTCTCCCAGAGTTTTAATGTTAAAGTTCATAAACAATTATCTATACTCCCGAAATTATATTCCTAATATTTTTGTAATATCCAGTCCCCACTCGTCTGCAGCATAACGTATTATTTCTATCTCATCATCTTTAATATTAGCATCTGATCTGGAAATCTGAATAGCATATTGAAGAATTTTTACCCTATTACTGCTATCTTTTGTATTGTCAATAAATTCCTTAAGATCATCAATAGTAGATATTTTTTCATCGACCTCTTCAAATATTTCCTGGTAATCATCAAAACCGATTTCATCTGCAACTTCTGCCATACTGTCAAGTTCTGAATCAGTAATAAATCCGTCAGCGTTCATTATAAATCTGCACAACCCAATAAGAGTAATTTTATCGTTTTTAGTAAGTTTTGAGGGCATGGTATCCATCCTTATTTTTGAATTCCAGATAATTCTGGTCAAGATATGCTTTAATAATTGTTATAGATTAAGACAATTATATTTTTAATGTATACAAAGTAAATGTTTATGAGTTAAAAAAAAATTTTTTAATCGATAATTTTAAGATAATTTTTGAGAGATTAATCCTGAAGAGGAAATTGACACCACATAAATTTAAAGCTCTATATTCCTAAAAAATCTGGTTGGGAATATAGAGCTTTTTCATCGTATCTTTACGGAATAATTAGTGACCAAATAGAGATTTAAACCCTGCTTAGAGTAATAAATAATTAAAGAACTTCTTTTGAAGGTTCCTCAATTGCCCCCGCATAATGATCAATAGGTTCAACTCCATAAACTTTTACAAAGTCAGGTCTTATAGGACAAACTTTACATGCTGACCACATTACACCAAGAGCTAGTTTCCTTGCAGTTTCATTAACATCTTCATCAACATCAAGAAATTTCAGATACCCTTTATCACTAACCTTAAATTTGAAGTTAGCAATATTGAACTTGCAGTCAGCACATTTTCTACTGTTTTCTTTTGTTTTAAAATTTATAAACCCCATAGTCCCCCCTTTTTTTGTGTGAATTAATTTTATTGAACAAAAAACACTTTTTTTACATATTCACTAAAGGTGTTTATATAAAAAAAAATTCATAAGTCTGGCCATAAAATATGATCCGGAAATGAGAAAAAAAGGCATGGTGCCGAAAAAGATTACTATTTCAAATTTGCTTACAACTGTAGAATGAAGTACTTTCTTACCGAAAAAATTAAAATGATAATTTTCCGGCAGCTTACTCCTTCTATAAATATTTACAAAAATTTTTATTTTTACCATCAGGGTAAAAACCATTATTAGTCCGGACATTAGCCAGGTAACAAAACGTAAGTCAACCTTTGTAACCAGGTCAGGCCTTTTAAAAATAAGAACCATGCATGCAATTGATAATACTACATTGCTGATGGCTGTTTTTACAAAATTTCTGAGTGATTTTTCAGACTTTTTTGTTACGTAATTAACTAATGATACAATATGAGACACAAAGGAAAAAAACAGACAAAGAAGGATTATTGTAAATATCATTTATTTTCATATTTCGTATAAGATTTATTTTATTAACTGGAATTTAATATAATATAATAAAATAGTGAAAGTCAAGAGAAATAAATCAATTTTCTGAGAGGTAGTCAGTTTTTTTTTATATTACAAATTCATTATTTAGTTTTTTATTCTTTTTTTTGGTTTAGTCTTATATTCATGGCATAATATGCTTTTTTTGCTTCAGCTTTTACATTGGAATTGGTGTCATTTTTTGCTTTGTTTAATGCCTCTAAAACCTTTGGAGAATCATATCTGGATAGAGCTTTACTGGCTTCAATTCTTACATCAAAATACCTGTCATTAAGAAGCTCCAGAAGTATATCAAGAGATGACTTATCTCTCAATAGAGATATAGATTTGATTGCTTCAAATCTAACATTTTTATATTCATCAAAACAGGCTTTGTGAAGCAAAGGAATACCGATTTGTTTTCTTGTCTTACCTATATTTGTTACTGTCACGAGTCTTTTAGCAACGCTTTCATTCATATTCTTTACCATAAGCATAAATGGAGCATCTTTTAAAGCTTCAATTGCTTCAGGGGTATCAATTGACTTTAGCGCATATTCAGCAGCTTTTCTTACATCCGGACTCGCATCAGTCAGAGCTCCTTTGAGATAATCAATTGAAGATGAATTTTTAAGCTTCCCGAGAGCTGCAACAGAATCTAAGCGGATCTTGGAATTCGTATGATGGGTAAAATCAAATAATAAAGGTGCCATTGAATCAATTTTCATATCTCCTATTGATCTTATTGCTTCAAGCTGAACGGAGAATCTTTTTGCATTAAGACCCAGGGCAAGAATGTTGGTTATTCTATCATCTACACTTGTATAATAATGAGGAATAAGGCGCAATACCTCTATCTGTTCATCAATACCGCCTTTTACTACTATTTTATATAATTCATCCATCACTGATGTATCACCAAGCCTGGCAAAAGATAAAACCGCATTATTTGTTACCATCCGGTCCTTATCTTTTAAAGCGATTCTAAGTTTTTCCAGTTCAACTGCTTCAGGGTTTTCTTTATATAGGTTATAAAGAGTATTAAAAGCTTCTATTCTTATATCGGATTTTCGATAACGCAAAAGTCTGTAAATCCTTTTTATTTTACCAGCCTCTAAAAGCCTTGATATATCTGGTCTCCAGAACATACAATACCGCTCCTTGAACATATCTATTTACTATACTGATTTTAATAATTATTACTTTATGATATGAAAGATAAACAAAAGTGTCAAGCCAGTAACAATATATTATAAGATTATTAAACAAAAAGATGTTGAAAAAAATAGGTTATATTATAAATAACATTATATATGGATATTACGTAGATTGTTTATTTCCGGTAAAACCTGTAAGAACTAAATGCTAAAAAAAGTTTTTTATCTAATGTATAGTTTTTAAAATTGAGTAATATCAAATATTAAAAGTAATTATTTCTCAATATATTGATCAATCGAATAATGTCTTTTTAATATCCGGGCCGTCTTTCCCGGTGTGAATACTCAGACATTTATTTTATTGAAAAAATTGAGAAATAAACAGTGTAATTTAATAATTTTAGGGTGTGTTTAAAAATGAATATAAAAAATGTAAAACTTTATAATGCAGATACACTGGAATACGCTGGTGAAATTGTAGTTTCTCCAGACAAATGGGAATATGTTGATGTCGTCAATAATGATCTTGTTGAAATGACAAAAAATATGCCTTTAAAATCTCTGCTTCCATGCCTGATTGCTTTTAATCTTGTTTATGATCTCTTTGAAGAATAGCTGAGGCCAGAAAATGTCTGATTTTGACAATTTTGAATTTGATTTGTTTGATGATAGCGATAATAATACTTCAGATAATGATCTTTTCACTTTTAACGAATCTCCTTCTGAAAATGAAATAGATTCCCAGAAGCCTGATACAGAGTCAATTTCAGAAACAGCTAAAAGACGATCATCTGCTGATTTTTCTCCTGACATGGACCTGCTTCTTCTTACTGCACAGTCTTCAATGATACTGGAAGGGATGAAGCTTATATCAAAGCACGATTTTAAATCATCTAATCTGTCATCATTTTCAGAAGCTGTTAAGGGTGTGGATCTTTATATAAAAATAATTCAAAGAAATCCTGAGCACTACCTGAAACTGTCTTCTTTGCTTATTAAAGATGCTGAATGCAGTGAAGTGCAGAAAATTACTTTCAATTTATATAAAAGTATTTATGATGAACTTCCCGAATCTGAATCTCAAAAATTAAAAGCGTTTCAACTGATAAAAGAAACACTTCATAATGGTTATTGTAAATCATTACTATCCCTCTCCCTGATAGAAATAAAAAAGTTCTATCTTATGACAGGTGATCCTGACTACAGTAAAATTGATAATGTTATAAAGACCAGAAGTGATAAAGGTGCTCCCTTTTTCCTTAAACTGGAAAAGCATATTGATATAGCCCGAAAACTTTTAAAAAGTGGAAATTTTGAAATCAACAAAGGGATGAAGGGTCGGGAAATTAATGTTTTTATAGTAAAAGCATCCGAGGTTCTATATTACTATTATTCCGAAACAGGTTATCTTGACAAATCTTTGTTTTATAAAAAACTTTATGAGAATTTTAAAAAATATTATGTAATAAAATAATTATTGAATAATAAGTCAGCTTGTTCATTGATAAATAATATTTCGAAGAAAATGTTTAATGGATAATTTTAAGCCTCTAGTCCTCTCTTTTATTATATTCGGACCTTTTTTATGTCTTCTTATGTCCGCAGCACAGATAATGAAAAAAGACCGGCTTCTTACAATTTATTATTCTTTTGCACATCTCACCATGGGATTATGGCTCTTCCAGAGTTTATTATATTCTACTGAAACTTATAAATACTCACCTTTTATATATACTGCATTAATACCATTATCATATCTGGCACCCCTTTTTCAGAGATACCGATACACCTGGGTAGTATTCAACAGAAAATCATTTTCGACTTTTTTTTCAGTAAGCATCTATTCCCTGGTTTTTTTATCAGGAATTTATACAGTAATTATATTTATAACAACAGAGAAATCATTACTTGAATCATATTTAAAGTTTAGTCCTTTATTTTCCGGAAATTTAAACAGTCTCCCTTTGAATTTTAAAATTCTGCATCTTCTTTATCCTCTCCCTAAAATAATAAGTATATGTTCATTATTTCATTTAATTATAGTTATTATCAGATTCTGGAAATTTAAGAAAAGTGAAGCTCCTGTCAGATTTCTATCTCTCAGCATTTTTATTCTTTCTCTTATTATATTGGCCACTTCACTTGTTCTTGCAGGTGATTTTATATCATTCAATTTATGCCTGGCAGGTTTATCTCTTGCTACTGTGACTATATGTATTATGGTAATTGTTTCCTACAGATACCCTTCCTTAAGAAAATATTTAATTTTCGAACTTGAAAAAACAAGGTATATTAAATCTAAAATCAAAAGCCTTGATGTGGATACAATTATTAGAAGAATTAAAGAGATTATGGAGCTTGAAAAAGCTTTTTCAGATGAAGATTTTTCATTGAAAATACTTGCAAGGGATCTGGATATTACTCCACAGCAGTTATCACAGATAATCAATGAAAAAATCGGCAAAAATTTCAGTACATTTCTTAATGAATATAGGATAAATGAAGCTAAAAAACTTCTGATTGATGAACCAGCCCGTTCTATTCAATCTATCTCAAATGCGGCAGGATTTAATTCAAATACAGCCTTTACTTTAGCCTTTACGAGATATGAGGGTTTATCTCCTTCAAAATACAGAAAAAATAATATTTAATACGAAAATATATATTTTAAAAAATATATATTATAGAAAACAGCTAATCCATTTAAAACTTTTAAGTTTGACTATAAATCTTATATCTGATATAATTTTTTTAATTTTATAATTACTCTTATATTCAATAATATGTCTATCGAAGGAGTATTCAGGAATTATTTATTGCACTATAAAATAATCGGGGGGGATCAATGAAAACAGTAAAAACAGCTCAAGACAGATGGTATATCCAGGAATTAACCTGTCCGCAAATTTTACACCGCAATGCTGTTCAATTTGGAGATAAACGTTTCCAGTGGTGGAAAAAAATGGATGGAACCACCGAGTCAAACACATATGCAGAAGTATGGCGTCTTGTAAAAGAACTTTCGAGCGGGCTTATGGAATCCGGTATTGAAAAAGGTGACAGGGTTGCCATTATCAGTCACACGGCTCCGGAATGGATGCAGGCTGATTATTCCATACTCTGCGCAGGCGGTATTACTGTTTGTATTTATCCTACTCTTTCTGAGGCGGAAATTAAATTTATATTAAATGACTCAGGAGCAAAAATTGTATTCGTTTATGATGAGGCAATTTTACAGAAAGTACTTAATATTAAATCAGAAACTCCATCGCTAAAAAAAGCAATATTGATGACAGGAGAAATGAGCGGTGATGATTTTGTTTTTGACACAAAATCAATCAGAGCCATGGGTGAAAAACTTCTTACCCGCGATAGAATTATTTTTGAAAAAAGGTGGAGATCCGTTGAAATAACAGATCCTATGACAATAGTCTATACTTCAGGTACAACCGGTATGCCTAAAGGTGCAGTTCATACTCATCACAGTTTTAATTCAGCGTGCTGCAGGGATTTAAAGCAGGTTCCTATTGGTAAACATGATGATGTTTTCCTATCGTTCCTCCCTCTTGCACATACTTACGAAAGGGAATGCGGACACGGTATAGCTATGATGACAGCATCAACTATAGCTTACTCGTCGCCGGTTGATATAGTTGCAGACCTTCAGACTTTCAAACCCACAATTTTTATGTCAGTACCCAGAATTTATGAAAGAATCTACATGGCACTTAAAGAACAAACATCTAAATCTGCTGTAAAGAAAAAAATATTTGAAGCAGCAATGAAAACCGGACTGGACGTTGTAAAAGAACGTGAAGATAAAAAAGGCTTTATTGACATGCGTGATGGTGTAGACTTCACGGAAAATCTTGGCTTCTGGCTTAAGTTTAAATTTAAGCTATTTGACAAACTTCTATACAGCAAGGTTCGGAATCTGCTGGGCGGGAGATACCGTTTTGCTTTTTCAGCAGCTGGAAGTCTCTCTGCTGATCTATGTAAAACCTACATGGCAATGGGAATTAGAATCTTTGAAGGTTATGGTGCTACAGAAACCTGGAATACTATTAATCTCAACTGGGATCATAAAGTACTTCCCGGCTCTGTCGGTTCCACCTGCATCGGTGTAGAAGGTAGAATTGCAGAAGATGGAGAATGGCAGGTACGAGGTGATAATATTTTTTCAGGATACTGGAATAATCAGGAAGCAACGGCTGAAGCTTTTACTGACGACGGCTATTATAAAACAGGGGATATTGTTGAAGAGATAGCTGACGGATATATAAAAATCGTAGACAGAAAAAAAGGTTTAATGGTTCTTGATACCGGTAAAAATGTAGCTTCAAATAAAATTGAAAGTAAATTTTCACTTACTAAATGGGTCGATACAGCAGTACCTGTTGGAAGTGAAAGGAAGTTCGTCACTGCCCTTGTAATACCGAATTTTGATGTTTTTGTAGAACTTTTCGATAAAGAAAACATTCCCTACAATAACGATAAAATCATCAGGGTCACAGAACCTATGCCAATGATTGTTGAAGTTGATGATTCTTTTATAGAAACACCGAGGTTTAAAGAACTCATTGATTCGGATATTCAGCTCGTTAACAGGGAACTGGAGGAATTTGAAAAAATTAAAAAATATACTGTTCTTAAAAGAAGACTCACTATTGATGATGGAGATATGACTCCAACACTAAAAGTTAAAAGAAAAGCTGTTCTTGATAAATATAAAAATGAAATAGAAAAAATGTATTCCTGATTCCTGCTAGTCCCTCCTTTAAAAAAGGAGGGACTTTTTTATAATTCCCCCTTTTTTGTTTGAATATTATCAATAAAATATAATTGTGACTACAATTAGTCCGGCAGTAAAACAGCTGTTTATTGCTGTAATATTCTTAACTGTATGTGCTATTTAAAACTGAGGCTGATATATTTAAGCCGGCATTATATTACTTATAATTATCTTCAGGAGTCTTTATGCTTCATAATAAAAAAATAGTGATAATTACTGATTCAGTATCAATGCCACGATATGGAGTGCCCTATGAAAATACCTGGATATATCTTCTGAAAAAAAACATGCCCGAATACGATATAATGGATAGATCTGCCAGGGGTTCAACCAGTAACCGTCTGGTTACTGAAGGTGGCGGCGGTAATGATTTACTTGAAACATATATGCCGGGGACAGTAATACTTCAGATAGGTATGACTGAATGTGCACCAAGACTTTTCCGGAAACAGGGGATTGAAAATTTTTTTCTAAAAAAAATTATTCCGAAAAGAATGATCCCTTCATACATTGCTTATATTAAAAGGACAAGGGGGCGGAATCCTGATATTACAGACGTTCCCCCGGAGCAATATGGAAAAAATCTGGATAATTTTGCTCAAAGATGCTCAATGATCAATACTTCTCTGGTGATTGTAAAAATTCTTGATCCGTCAGAATTATATATTTCCAAAAGCCCGGGAGTAAAAAGAAATGTAGACCTTTACAACGAAATATCTGAAGAGGTGGCGAGGAGGTACAGAAATGTTCATATAG
>CAYYKZ010000023.1:0-14191 GCA_964468455.1 uncultured Leptospirales bacterium
ATGTGAGGATTGGCGGTGAAATGTGGAAAGCCGAAATTCTGCCGGGTAACAGAGCTGTAGTGCAGGGTGAGCCTGTAATTGTTACAGGAGTTGACGGGCTTCTGCTTACTGTAGAATTTTATGGTTTAAAAAAATAACTCCTGCAGGTTCCGGAGTATACTTTTAAAGTATACCCCGGTAATAAAAGTTTATCGGATGCATTTCTTTACAGCTTCTGCAACTTTGTCTGCTACACCCGGATCAAAGGGGCGGGGGATAATGTATTCCTCGGAAAGTTTTTCTTCAGGTATCATGTCCGCGATAGCCTCAGCAGCAGCGATTTTCATTTCTTCAGTAATCTGCGATGCTCTTCCTTCAAGTGCACCTTTAAAAATTCCGGGGAAGGCAAGAACATTGTTTACCTGGTTAGGAAAGTCGGATCTCCCTGTTCCTATTATTCTGGCTCCACCCTCCTTTGCAAGGTGTGGCATTATTTCAGGAACAGGGTTGGCCATTGCGAAAACAATGGCATCTTTATTCATTGATTTAATCATATCAACAGATACAATACCAGGGGCGGAGGTGCCTATAAAGATATCTATGCAATTAAAGGCTTCAGCAAGAGGGCAATTTATATTATCGCTGTTGGTAATTGCTGCCATTTCAGACTGTGCAGGGTTAAGCCATGGGGCCCCCCTGTAAATTGTTCCTTCCCTGTCACATAATATCAGGTTAGTGAAACCTGCCTGCATAATAAGTTTTGCAACAGCAATACCTGCAGAACCAGCTCCATTAACAAGTACGCGGCATTGGGCCGGGTCCTTTTTAATTATTTTTACTGCATTGAGTAAAGCGGCAAGTACTACAATTGCTGTTCCATGCTGGTCATCGTGAAATACGGGAATATTCAGTTTCTCCTTAAGTCGTTTTTCGATTTCAAAACACCTGGGAGCAGAAATATCCTCAAGGTTTATTCCGCCAAAAACCGGAGCTATAAGTTCAACTGCACGGACTATTTCATCAGTATTTTTTGTGTCAAGGCAGATGGGGAAGGCGTTTATTCCCGCAAATTCTCTAAAGAGTACAGCTTTACCCTCCATTACCGGGAGAGATGCTTCAGGTCCTATATCCCCAAGCCCCAGTACTGCTGTTCCGTCTGTTACAATGGCAACAGTGTTTCCCTTAATTGTATATTTGTAAACATCATCATAATTTTCATTAATCTTTTTACAAGGTTCAGCAACACCAGGAGTGTAGGCAATGGAAAGATCCTCGCTGGAATTGACTTTGGATTTTGAAACTATTTCAAGTTTTCCCTGCCATTTTTCATGCATCTCAAGGGATTTTTTCTGTATATCCATTATATTCTACTCCTGAATTATTGGTTTTTCCTGACTGTTTTAAAGCTGCAGGTATTTATTATTCTGGCGTATCGAGTCAGGCGCAGCAGAGCGCAAATTAACTGTCTATTTATATTCAGTTACTTTTTTTATAAATCTTAATATGTGTAAATCTTTTTATGTGATGAGTTTAAATTATTTAATCTTTAGTCACTTTTATCAGCTTCGTGTATTTCTGATCCCAGGATTTTTTTTATTACCTTTATATCAACAGGCTTTGTTATATATCCGCTGAATCCTTCATTAAGACATTTTTCTCTTATTTCGTTAATATTGTATGCACTCATGGCAAATACTGGGATATTGGTGTATTTCTCACCTGCCTCACCTCCACGTATTTTTTTCAATGCCTCTTCGCCATTTAATAAGGGCATTTCAAGGTCCATTAGAATTACGTTGAATTTGCCGGTTTTAAGAAGTTCAATAGCCTTCTGTCCGTTTTCCGCAATAGAGTATTCCAGGCCTATTTTATTCATGTAAGCGCTGATCAGTTTCTGATTCATGATATTATCTTCAGCAATAAGAACAACAGGATTGCTGCTTTCGCTTTTCAGGGTGAGTTCGTCTTCGCACAATGGATTAGTACCTTCAATAAGTGGTATAATAAAGCTGAAGGTGCTCCCTTTGCCTTGTTCGCTTTCTACAAGGATATCTCCTTCCATCATTTTTACAAGCTGTTTAGAGATTGAAAGCCCCAGGCCTGTTCCGCCAAATCTTCTGAATACACTGTTATCTGCCTGAGTGAAGCTTTCAAATATCTCATCCAGTTTGTTTTTAGGAATTCCTATCCCTGTATCTTTTACGGCAAATTCGATGTATTTACGGTTCTCTTTACTGTATCTGTATTTTAAACCATTACTTTGGGATACTGCAATTTCAATTTTCCCGGATGGTGTAAATTTTATTGCGTTTCCAATGAGGTTCAGAAGTATCTGACGTAGTCTTTCAGGAGCTGTTTTAACAAATTGAGGAACATCATCATTTATAGTAAGATTATATTCGAGTTTTTTGCTTAATGCAATCAGTTCCATTGTTTTAAATGATTTATGCAGTTCATCGTAAAGGTCCGTATCTATTGCGGATATTTCAATTTTTCCGGCTTCAAGTTTTGAGATATTCAGGATATCGTTTATCAGGTTAAGGAGATAATCTGCTGAATCTTTTACTACATTCAGGTAATCATTCCTTTCGCCGGTGTTTTCTGTCATTAAAGCCAGGTTTGTCATCCCTATTATTGCGTTCATGGGTGTTCTTATTTCATGGCTCATTGTTGCAAGAAATTTTGATTTTGCAGCAGCTGCCTGTTCAGCTTTCTCTTTTTCCAGTTTAAGGTTTTTTTCATATTCAATTCGTTGTGTATAATCCTGCAGCATCACTAATGCGATGAGTGAACTGTGGAGCCTGAAATTTTCTATTGTAACAAAGCAGTGTTTTACAGTTCCGTTTTTTGTTTTAAGTGTTATTTCCCTGTTTTTTATGTATCCTTTTTTAGAAGTCTCTGAAATTATGTTAATCACATCATCCGGATTGCTGTAGAGGTCAAGGTCATAGGGATTTTTGCCTATTATTTCATCCCTGGAGTACTGGAGCAGTTTCAGCATGGCATTATTAACATCTATGAATTCCGCATTGCTGATTCTTAAAAGAGCCATTGGAGCCACACCTGAGTAAAAGGATTTGGAAAATTTTTCCTCTGACTGGCTGAGTTTCTCTATTATCTGGTCATTCTCTATTTTTAAGCTGAAAGATTTTTCCAGTGTTCTTTTGAGTCTGTATGTTGTAAAAAAGATTACTGCAAAAAAGAATATAATCATGCACCCGGCCATCCTGTATATACCATCGTCATGCATAAAGAAAAAGATAGCGAAGGGTGGGAGAACCATTGAATTATAAATGGTAAATGCTGTAATACTTGTCGAAAGAGTGCTCACTGAACCTGCTGATAATCCTCCCAGAAGAAGGACGATAAACACCAGATATGTTATAGATTCAATCTGGGAAATAAATAATACAGAAATTCCGAAGCCTGAGCCGGAAAGGGCGGTGAAAAGATAGAAAACATTCCGCCAGAATCTGTCCCTCGATACTCTGGTTCTGCTTTTCTTAAATATAATCGTTGTAATTATTCTTATTATGGATATGGATAAAACAGCAAAGAGCCATATATTGAGCCAGAATATACCTGAAGCTTTTTCTGTAAGCTCGTAATAAGAAAAAGCATAAATAATCAGTGTGGCTAAAATAATTGCTATTATGCTCTGGTATGAGTTCGTATATAAAAGTCCGGTTTTTAAGGAACTTAGTTCCTCTTCTCTGGTTCCCCGCATTCAGGTTTATTCTCCATTGTATCAATATCCGGTAATTTTTTTTTTATTTCTGTTATTAATTTATAAACAAAAACATCGAGAAAAACAAGTGTTGATACAGGAAAACTTATGCGGCTTAGTTTTTTTATTACCGGATTATCTATTCCCAGAATTTTCTGATAAATTTCATCATGATTAAGGTGAATCCCGGATTTTTTAAGCTCTGATTGTATAATCCCGTATACATACTCATGCTTTTCTTTTATTTCTTTTATATATTTTATTACATTTTCTTTGCCTGTTACAGGGTAATAATGCCCTGATGCCAGAGTTTCTATTCCTTCTTTTTCTGCAATATCAAGAATGAAATCAATTGATTTAAATGTACTCTCTATATCACCGAACTGAATGTCATTGGGATTAAGAAAGTTGAGGGAATCCCCGCAAAAAAGAATCTTTTCTGTTTTATTATAAAAAACAATATGACAATCTGTATGGCCCGGGGTTTCAAAAGCGTAAAAATTTTTGTCAACAATCCATCCTTTTGCAGCTTTTCCTGAGAGATTAATTTTTACTTTTTTGTCAGGTGTGAGGTAATCAATGTTTTTTTTTGCGGAAAACATGAGTCCGGTGTTTTTAAATGAAATAATATAGGCTATGACAAAAAGGAGTGGAGGCATAATGAAACGTGATATTAAAGTTCTGCCCGATAAAAATTCAGCTGTCCTGCTGCTGAAAAAACCGAGGCGTGATAAAAAACTTTTTTTATCCATATTTTTGTACATGCTTAAAATCTGGCCTGTGCTGTTTGTGCGCAGATATGGAATTTTAGATATTGCGTTTTTGTGATAAATTATTACAGTATTTTTTTTTGATATAAACCAGTTGTTTGCTATATGGTCATTATGGTAGTGAGTGCATAAAATGGAATAGCGCTTTTTGTCTTTTAAAAAGTATTTAAGATCCTTCCTCCGTTTTTTCCCGCATGATGTGTCAATTATATACCAGTTCTTATCAATTGGAAAGCAGTAGGTGTTGGAAACAGCGCTGGCCCTGTCTTTTTTGAAAGAGGATGTAAACATAACAAAACCTCTAAAATGTAGAGGCTTTGTTATGTCTTTTCTGGTTACGGAATTGTTCAAACTGTTTCAAGCCCTGCAGTTTACTAAAGAGTATACAGTTCTCTGATATCTTCAGCAGGGTATACAAGATTTCCTACATCATCAAGTATCTGGTTTCTGTATTTGTTTACATGCACAACTTCAAGTATATTCAGCCTTTGAATGGACTGGATAGCCTGGATTTTCCGAAGAAGTTGCGTATAAAGTTCATGGGTTGGAGTAATTATTTCTGCTATTAGAGAGTTGTTCCCCTGTATATGTACAATTGAGTGAACAATTTCCTCCTTCTGCATCATTGTTAGAAGATCGTCATTGTAATGAGGTGTGTCAATGATAATGAAAAAATGAAATTTTTCCTTCATGTTGTCATAATTTTCAAGGGTGAATGAACTTTTCTGTTTGTAGACATTCAGTATCTTCTGAGTCTGCATATCCCTTACAGCCGGTATTCCGGAATTCAGCTCCAGAGCCTTAAACTTGTTGATCCACGCTTCCAGCTGAACTTTGTTGTCAAAATTGGCGTCAATTAAATAGCTGTATCTTCCCATGATATGAAAGATGGAAACCACATGTTTATTATTGTTTAACTCTTTCAGGAGCTGTGTTTTATCGCCCCAGTTCTGAATAAATACAAGCGCATTAATAATACTTTCAGGCATATGTGTTCCCTCGTAATTTGGTATATCCGGATATATCCCGGTATTGTTTTAATCAATATCTTTTAATATCTTAAGTCAACGATTTTTCAGAATAATAATATCATTTGCTACTGCTTAAAAAGAGCAGGATATTATGCCTGATCAGGTTTTGAGCAGTTCCCGTTACCTGTCTGAATTTTTATCCTGAACTCTGGGTATAGTAAATTTGAACAAAGCCCATTCCCCCTCTTTTGAATCTGCCCCTATATCTCCTCTATGAAGATTTATTATTTTCCAGCTTGTGTAAAGACCAACACCGGTTCCTTTTCTTTTCATAAGTTCACCTGTCTCTATTCTGGAAAACTTTCTGAAAAGTCTGGATTTTGCTTCAGGGGGGAAACCCGGCCCTGTATTCTTTACAGAAAATGTCAGCTCATCATCTGTCAAAGTAGTATTTAAATCAACTACTCCATCTTCGTTGCTGTATTTTACGGCATTGCTCAAAAGGTTGTTTACTACAACTTTAATCAGTGTCATATCGCATTGAAGGGGTGCCCCGTCTTCCGGGAAGTTGCGGTTAAGCTTTATATTTTTTTCAAAAATCTGTGGTACTATTATTTCAATTGCTTCATCAAGAATATCTTTACAGAAATCAATTTGCGACAGATTAAGGTCTATCTGGTTGCTTTCAAATCTTGAAAGGGTCAGGTACTCTCCTGTCATCTCCCTCAGATATTTCGCTTTGCTTACCATGCGGAGAACATAATCTCTGTGCTTTTCATCCATTTTGCCGAAATAACCTGCAGAGAGAGTATTGCCCAGTGAAATTATTGAATCAAGAGGGCTTTTCAGTTCATGGCTCACAAAGCTGAGCATTTCCATATATGAATTAATCGCTTCGGAAAGTTTTTCGATTCTAAAGGTTTTTTCAACAGCCTGCCCGAATCTTTCAATAATTTCAAGTAGAATGGCGAGATGATCCTTTGTATATTCATTCCGTTTTTTTGAACTAAGAAATAAGAGTCCCACAGGCCTCCCTTCTACAGAGAGTGGGCAGGTTAAACTGGAGTTTATTCCTTCTTTCAAAAGCAGTTCAGTTGATTCACTGGTTTTGTGGTCTTTCAGGTATTCCTCAAGATCGTTGATTATCCTTGGAGTCATTGCGGAAAAAACTTTTTCAAGGGAGCTGTCCTTTATATCAGCACCGTAGCCTTTTGTCAGATGTAATTCTTTATAGTCCGCTTTAACATAGTAGATACTCAGTCGCTTTCCGTTTTCTTCGAAAAAGGATACTGCAATCCTGTCTGCCGGTACAATATCCTGTATGCTCTCAAAAAGAAAGTCTACAATTTCTTCCAGGCTTTGAAGAGATGCAATTTTTAAATTTATGTGGTCAATTTTTTCAACAGCCTCTTTTCCCCTGATTTTTTTACTATCATTGCTGTTTATAAATTCTATGGGCTTTGATTGTTTTGAATCCATATTATTCCCTTTATTTTATTTATTGACTAAGTTCACCTTATAATGCAGTAAGTATTGAGAATAAGGAATTTAAGAAGATAGAGTTCTGTAATAAATAAGTCAAGGAAATCAGTATTAATTCTTTAACTTATTTAAGATAAATAAAGTGATAATATATTATTATGGATATCAGATTTAAAAGCAGCATAAAAAATAAGCTTTATTTCGGGTTTCTCTTTGTAGTAATTGTTACCGGAGCTGCATCAATTGTTGCAGGATACCGGATTATTAACAGGGAGATAGTAAACCAGGCATATGAAACAGTAAGGAGTGATTTACGCACAGCTCAATATATCTATAATAAGAGACTTTATCAGCTTGAAATGACATTAAATTATATATCAACCCTTGATTATGTACAGAAATCAATAAGAGAACATGACCGCACTTTTATTATGGGCAAATTTTCCAGGTTAAAGTGGTGGATAGGCGCTGATATTGTTATTATTACCGATAACAGGGGAAATGTAATAAAAAGGGTGAACAACCGGAATCTTCTACATGATAATGTAATGGAGATTGCGGCTATAAGAAAAACAATTGAAACAGGAAAATTAACAACCGGTGCAGGAATTCTCAGCCCTGAAATATTAAAAAGGGAGGGAGAGGAGATTGCGAGGTCAGCTGTTGTAAAGATTGTTCCCACATCAATGGGGAGAGTTATTAAAAAAGAATATGAAGAAAGGGCACTTGTGCTCAATACTGCTATTCCTGTTTTTTCCGGAGGGAAACTTGCAGGTGTAATCTATGGAGCCAAGATCCTCAATAATCAGTTTGATATTGTTGACAGAATTAAGTACCTTCTTTTCCGCACAGGTAAGGATAGCCCCAGGGAACTGGGGGCTGCCACATTTTTTCTTGATGATATACGTGTTTCAACAAATGTGTATAATGATAGAGGGGAGAGAACAGTAGGAACACAGGTTTCAAAACAGGTGTACGAGAAGGTCATTCTTGAAGGAATAACCTGGCTTGACAGAGCCTTTGTAGTAGACAAATGGCACCTTGCCGGTTATGCCCCCCTTTATGATGCGGATGAAAAAATTATAGGTATGCTTTATGTTGGAATTCCTCAGGATCGTTTTAACAGAATCAAAGTAAGCACAACCAGCTACTTCCTTTTTACTACAATTATTACTGCTATGCTTGCAGTATTTATTGCAGTTTATCTGGTAAAAAGAATTGTTTACCCGATTAATGAAATAGTTGATGCATCAAAGGAAATCGGAGAGGGTAATTATAACAAAAAAATTCAGATATTTCACGATGATGAAATGGGGTATCTGGCAAAGGCCTTCAATAATATGATAGATGCCATACAGGAGCGGGATAAAATTTTAAGAGAGAATACCCAGAAGCAGATAGTGCAGTCTGAAAAACTCGCTTCACTAGGAAGGCTTGCTTCAGGGATTGCCCATGAGATCAATAATCCTCTTACCGGCATACTTACATACAGCAGTATGCTCAAGGAGGATCTGAAGGATTCAAGGTTTGAAGAGGATCTTGGAATAATTATTGATGAAACAATGAGGTGCAGAAAAATAGTACGTGAGGTTCTTGACTTTGCCAGGGAAACAAAGCTTGAAAAACAGGTTGTAGATATAAATCAGGTTATTTTAAGCACAATATCGATACTTGAAAAGCATTTCACATTCCAGAATATAAATATTATAAAAGAACTTTTCCCCTACATCCCGGAGATAGCAATTGATGTAAGTCAGTTAAAGTCAGTAATAAACAACCTGGTGGTAAATGCGGCAGATGCCATGCCTGAAGGGGGAGATTTAATTATTACAACCGATTATATCCCTGAAAATAATACTGTAGAAATAAAATTCACTGATAGCGGGACAGGTATTTCCGAAGAAAATCTAGGCCGGATTTTTGATCCATTTTTTACTACAAAGGAACCTGGAAAAGGAACCGGTCTGGGGCTTGCTGTTATTTATGGAATAATAGAAGGACATAACGGGAAGATATCTGTTGAGAGTACTCCGGGTAAGGGAACGACTTTTACTATTAGACTACCGGCTGGTTGAAATGGAAAGTACAATCGCACAAATACTTCAGCAGAATAGTGATGAGGATAGTTTCAGGTCTGCTATTGAAGGGAAAGGCGGCTCCCTGATATTTGATGCAGAATCTATGCTTGAATTCGGTGAAACATATTGTTCTCTCTATCCCGATTCCCTGACTAATTCAGATTCAGCAGGTGTTGTTACAGGATACAGGCTTGTCCGAATATGTGTAGTGGAGATAATTTTAAGCATCATCCCTGATCATCTCAGGGAATATTACAGAAAAATGTTTGCAGATATTAATACAATAAACAGTGTAATGGATGAATTAAAAGCTTTTATAGGCGCTGATGAAGCCATAAAACTACACGATTCTCTGGAGAGCCTGATAAAAGAAATAAAATTGCAGATTGATAAAATGCCTAATGGTATTCCAAAGGAGAGGTTTATCGGCGGCATAAGTGTTTTTTTTAATATTCTTTATCTTATGAAAAAGAGATTAAAGAGCTGAAGGAACTGACTGATTCTAATATGAGTAATGAAAATAAACTCCCCTCGTTATTGAAGCATGATTTAAAAAATCTGCTTAACCCTGTAATTAATCTGTCTTCATTACTTTTAAAAACAGCTGATAAAAAACTTTCAGATGATGAACTTGGCTATCTGAAAATAATTTTAAAAAACGGACAGGAGATGCTCAGTATAATAAATGAATCATCATCTTTTTCAGTTGAAGAGAAAAAGAATTTTAATCCCTCCATGTCAGGAGGTGAAGAGACGATTTGTTCTGAAAACAGGGCCCTCAGAAATGAAGAGAAGTCTGTAATGCTGGTTATTGATGATGATCCTGACAACCTTATAGCTGTAAGGGCCATACTTGAGCACGATTTTAATAACGTCTTTAAGGTAATCCATGCTGAAAGCGGTAAGGATGGTATTGATATACTTTCCCGGGTTAAACCAGGGATTATTCTGCTGGATATTACACTCCCTGATATAAATGGTCTGGTTCTGATAAAAAGTATTAAAAATTTTTTTGCAGGCCGGAAAGTTCCGGTCATAGCTTTTACAGCGCTTGATTTAAACGAATACAGATCAAAAATAATGGCCTCAGGTTTTGATGATATTATAACTAAACCTTTTGAGATAGAGGGATTTGTCGAAAAAATAAAAAAGTGGTCAGGTGAAATATGCCTTTAATTCTGGCAATAGACGACAGGGAAGATAATCTTATAACTCTTCGCGCACTGCTGAATCAGCATTTTGATGATGCGGAAATTGTTACATGCCTGTCTCCCCGTGATGGTCTTGAAAAAGCTGAAGAGATTCTTCCCGATCTGGTTATTGTTGACTATATAATGCCTGAAATGGATGGTATTGAAGTATGCCGTCTTCTGAGGGGAAACAGCATAACTTCCACAATTCCGATTATACTTGTAACTGCTTCAGATACTACATCGGGGAAAAGAATTGCCGGACTTGAAGCCGGTGCTGACGCGTTTCTGACAAAACCTGTTGATGAGGCTGAACTTGCAGCACAGGTTAAGTCTATGCTGAGAATAAAAAAATCAGAGGACCTCTTACGTGACAGAAATGAGCAGTTAAAACGCCTTCTTGACGATAAAACAGCTATGCTTTCTAAAACTGAAAGTAATTATAAATCACTTTTTGACAGCATTAGTGATGCTGTTATCATATATGATCTTGAAGGAATTATTCTTGAGATAAATGAAAAAGCCCTGGATTTCTTTAAAATCAGCAGAGAGGATTTAATCGGCAAATCTGTTATTAATTTTTTTAACAGAGACTTTACCAGCAATCTTACATCTGTTATTAATAATCGCGCATCCTTTGAAAGGACAAAATTTGAATCACTTGTTAAAATCAGTGATGGGGAGCATATACCTGTAGAAGTAAGGAACAGGCTGGTTGAATATAATAATGAATTTGCTGTTTTAAGCCTGCTTCATGATGTAAGTGAACATAAGATAAATGAAGAGCTCCGTAAGCTTCTTGAAATAATTGTGGAAGGCTCAGATGAAGCTATTATCGGAGTTACACTCGATGCTCAGATTGTGAGCTGGAACAGCAGCGCGGAAAGAATTTACGGATACACTGCCCAGGAAGTTCGGGGATGTTCATTAAGCATGTTTGTGCCTCCCTATCAGCCCGATGATCTGCCCTATCTGATGGGACGGATAAAAGCCGGGGAAAGGATTGAGCATTATGAAACAAGAGGTGTAACAAAATCCGGGGATGTTGTAGATCTTATCTCTAAAATCCTTCCGGTTTTTGACAGTGTGGGAAATATTATCGGTGCATCTATAACAGCAAAGGATGTAACTGAAACTGTTAAGGCCAGAGAAAAAATTCAGAAAGGTAAAAGTTTTCTGAAAAACCTGGAGGAAATCAATCCTGCTTTTTATATTGCCCTTGATTCAAAGGGTAAAATTCTCACAATGAACAGGGCCATGCTTATTGCAACAGGATATTCCCTTGCCCAGGTTGTGGGTAAAAACTATATTGATCTTCTTTTCCATGAATCTGACAGAGAGCTTCAGAGGCGTGATTTCCGGAGTATGGTTCTTAAAAAGAAAAGCGCCCGGAGGGAGTATCCAATCAGGACTGTTGATGGTGAAGAAATAATAGTTGAATGGCATGGCAAGCCTCTTTTGAATGTTGAAGGTGAACTGGAATTTCTTTTTTATGTTGGTATTGATATAACAGAGCGAAGGCGTCTTGAAAAGAGTTTTATGGAGGCCAACACGCTGGAGAGATTCAAAATCGGCCAGGAACTGCATAGCAGGCTTGTTCAGCATCTTGCCGGAATAACATTCCGGGGGGAACTTCTGAAAATGAAAATTAATGATACATCAGTTGAAGCTCTTTCTGATATTGATGAAATAATGGGGCTTGTAGGACAGGCCATGAATAAAACCAGGGAACTTGCAAAGGAGTTAAGTCCTGTTGATGATAACCATGGGGGATTAAAAAACGCTGTTGATTCTCTTAAAGAAGAGATCAAAAGTAAAAATGGAATTGATATTCATGTTAAATGGGATATCTCCGCAGTAATTAAAAGCAAACTGAAAATATCAAGTTTATACTATATCATCATCGAATCTGTTAATGATTCGATAAATAATATGGCCAGAAATATTGTGTGTTCTCTTACCAGAGAGGGGAATATATGTACCCTGGAAATCAGAGATGATGGTTCAGATTATGATAAAATAGACAGGGAAAAAAATAAGGCTTTTCTCGATCTCCTTAAATACAGATCCTGGCTTATAGGTGCTTCTGTAGAGGTTTCCGGTAATCCTGGAGGGGGAATTTTAATTCTCTGCAGGTTTAAAACAGGGGAAGAGGGTCATGATTCGGCAGCTTTAGAGAGTGATTCATCTGATGTAATAATTAAACAGGGAAGGAACAGATCCTCCGTACTTATAGTCGATTCTCATCCGGTAGTACGTCAGGGGTTGTCTCAGATTATTGACAGGGAGAAGGATATTCAGATTTGCGGTGAAGCAAGTACAGCTGAGGGCGCGCTTAATTTTCTGGGCAGAATTGTTCCCGGCCTTATGACTGTAGATATTGCCCTGACAGGATCAGGAGGGCTTGACCTGATAAAGGCCTGTAAGGAGCGTTATCCATCACTTCCTATTATTGTCATATCTGTTTATGAAGAATCAATATATGCTGAAAGAGCCATACGTGCAGGTGCCCGCGGCTATGTAATGAAGAATGAACCCCCGCATGTAATTTTAACAGCAATAAGAACAGTCCTTGAAGGGCGTCAGTATATGAGTGATAATCTTAAGGATAAGCTGCTTAATAAATTATATATGCCATCACGGGATGAGGTATCCGCGCTTGTTGATGCTCTTACAGACAGAGAATATGAGGTTTTTCAGCTTATAGGGCGCGGCTATGGAAATAAACATATTGCTGAAAAACTCCATGTGAGTGTTAAAACTGTTGAAAATTACAGAGAAAAGCTTAAAAATAAGCTGAGCATTGAATCATCATCTGAGCTTGTTCAGTTTGCTGTACAATGGATTATTGACCGAACCTCATAATTATAGGGGAATTCCCCTATAGTATAAAAAGATTTTTCCCCTATATACATTTCTTCTTTTTTTTCCTATTATCTTACTATAAATTAAGAAATTATAGATTTTTTGTTTCGCAGGTTATCAGCGGTTATTTAATCGCCGGTTCAGCGGAGAGGTTAAAAGAATAGTGACTTAGAGGTAGGATATGGATTATAAGTCTGGATTGTGTACTTTTTGCGGTACCGGGTGCGGTAATTTCCTTAAAATCAGGGATGGAAAGATTTCCGGTGTTTATTCCATGAAAAATCATCCTGTAAGCAAGGGGAGGTTATGCGTCAGGGGGTGGCACATTCATGAACTTCTCATGACAGATCAGAGAATAAGCAGTCCAATGATCAGGAAGAATGGGGTTCTGGAAGAGGCCAGCTATGATGAAGCTCTTGACTTTATGCTTGAAAAGATGTTAAAGTATAAAGGGGATGCTGCAGCTTCTGCAGGATTTCTTGCTTCACCAAGATCTTCCAATGAAGACAGCTATCTGTTTATGAAGCTTGCCAGGGCTGTATTTAAAACAAACAACATTACCATGGATTCGGAATCAGGTCACAGAAGCAGCCTTGATGTGCTGCAGAAGGGGACAGGCATGGCCGGGATGACAGGATCGCTTGCATCCATAGGTAAAACCGGTTTTATCCTTGTTGTAGGGGCAGATGTGACACGGATGAATCCTATTGTGGGAAGTGAAATCCACAAAGCGGAAATGGCAGGGGCAAAGGTTGTAACAATATGCAGCAGGTCAAGCCAGATGGCCAAGCTGAGTACTCTTCATCTGCAGATAAATCCCGGATCAAAGAAGACTGTAATTGCGGCAATTGCTAAAGTTATTATGGAAGAGAAACTGTATGACGCCCGATGGATTGAAGAGAATGCAGGCGGGCTTGAGTCTTTCTTTGAATCACTTAAGGGAGTTGATCTTAAGGAAATCGAGTCTTTAAGCGGCATGAACTACAGCACTATTTTATCCCTTGCCAGGGATCTCTGTGCTTCTGAATCAGCAATGGCTTTCTGGTCTACAGGTATTGCCGGACTTGATAAGGAGACAGTAAGTTATATTTATAACCTCTTCCTTCTTGCCGGTAAAATAGGGAAGGAA
>CAYYKZ010000023.1:14201-15779 GCA_964468455.1 uncultured Leptospirales bacterium
CTGCGGCGTAAATCCATTAACCGGTATCACAAATCTTCAGGGCGGTTATGACATGGGTTCAGCCCCTGATCTTTTAACCGGATTCCAGAGGCTGGATGATCCGGAAGTATTGAAAAAATTTAATGATGCCTGGGGTACCGATCTTAATCCGGTTCCGGGCAGAGATATATACGATCTCCTTGGAGATCCCTCTTCAGGACTTAAAGCTCTGGTTGTGGCAGATCATGACGAAGGGATAATCAGATATAAAAAAGAGATCGAAAAGCTTGAATTTGTAGCTTATGTAGGCACATATTTAAATCCATTCATGGAACTTGCTGATGTTGTTATCCCTGTTGCAGGTTCTATTGAGAATGACGGAACCTATACAAACACTGAGCGCAGGGTTCAGCTTTCGCAAAAGAGGGTTGAAGCGTTTAACAATGTTTATCCCGGCTGGAAACTTTATTCTATGATAGCAGAAAAATCCTCCGTGAAATGGAATTACTCCTCTTCAGAGGATGTGTTTAAGGAGATTGCAGCCCTTACTCCCTCATATTCAGGAATTAGCTATAGTAAGCTTGAAGAAAATTGCGGAGTAAAATGGCCCTGTAATGACAGGTATCCAGACGGCTGTGATACACTTGATGCTCCAATGAATGGGGATGCATATAATTTTGTCCCTGTTTCAGGAAATTTTTCTGTACCATCTGCCAATAGTGAATACCCCTTTCTCCTGATAACCGGACAGGGGCAGCATTTCTGGCATCAGAATAATATTATGAAAAATACCTACATCCCCAGGAGAGAATACAGGGCAACTCTGCTGCTTTATCCTAATGGTTATGTGGAGATATGTAAAGCTGATGCGGATGCACTGAAAGTCAGGGATAAATGGACAGTTAAAATTTCATCCCCCCATGGGTCAATGAATGTTGATGTTAAGGTATCTGAGGATGTTAAGAGAGGAACAGCATATATCCCTTATTTTATCCGGGAAATGATTACCGAATTTCTGCTTGAGCACAAGCAGGATCTTCAGAGTGGGGAAGATGCTATAATTCCAATCAGGATAGAGGGGGTGTAATGATGTACCTGATAGAAAAAAGTAAAGTTATGACAATAGCTGATGAACTGGCAAAGGAATATGAATTATACGGGCCGATTATTGATAAAGGGTCAGGCCAGGTATTTTTTGACAGAGCGGAGAGCGCTGCTGATATAAGCCTTACAGCTGAAATCCCGGCGCTACCTCCCAAGGCTACTGTTTTCCCGCAGATAGAAGCTATAATGAAGTACAAATACGACAGGGAAACAAAGAGCGCTTCTATTGATCCGGTATTCTCTGATTCGCAAAAAGCCTTATTCGGCCTGCGTCCCTGTGATCTTGCCGGGATTATCTGTCTTGACCGCTTTTTTATAGGCCAGGAATTTGTTGATGAAGTGTACCTTGAGCACAGGAAGAGAATGTTTATTGTTACTAATACATGTGTGGTTCCCTTTAAACAGTGTTTCTGTGTATGTACAGACAGCGGTCCTGACGCAGATGAAGGTTATGATCTTAATCTGACTGAAGCAGGAGAGTATTACATTGTTGAG
>CAYYKZ010000024.1:0-12993 GCA_964468455.1 uncultured Leptospirales bacterium
GAATACATCGAGTTGTATAACGCCGGGGCCGGTTCGGTTGATCTGGAAGGCGCACATGATTGTATCAATAATTCAATAGCAATTTTAGAACGTACTGTTGACAGAAAAATTGACATTCAGCTTTCACTTGATGCAAAACTCAGTGTTGTTACAGGGGATGACACGCTTTTTGAAAATCTGATTTTAAATATCGGGATAAATTCAAGGGACGCAATGACTGATGGAGGAATTTTCAGGATAGAAACCCTTAATGTGGAATACGATGATGAATTTTGTAAAAAATCATCCTTTGATATTGAGCCCGGAAAATATATAAAAATAATTTTTTCAGATAATGGATCTGGTATTCCTGGGGAAATTAAAGATAAAATATTTGAACCGTTTTTTACTACTAAAAAACCGGGAAAAGGTACAGGACTGGGACTTTATACTGTTTACGGCACAATTCAGGATCACAAGGGCATAATTACACTTGAAAGTGAAAAAGGGATGGGAACTGAAATTTCAATTTCCCTTCCAGTATCTTTAAAGGAAGTGAAAGATAAAAAAACTGCAAAAACATATGAGCATTCCGGTTCTGGATCTATCCTTGTTATAGATGATGAACAGATGGTTGCAGATACTCTCGCGGGCATTCTCAGAAGTATGGGCTATGCAGTTATTGTAGCCTCTGACGGGAGAAAAGGGGTTGATATTTACAGGGAAAACAGGGACAGGATAAAACTTGTTTTTCTTGACATGATAATGCCTGTAATGGGAGGGGCCGAAACATTTGATGAACTTAAAAAAATCAGTCCTGAAATTGATGTAATTGTTGTGTCCGGATATACCTCTGATTCCAGTGCAAAGGAGATGCTTAAAAAAGGAGCTTTCAGTTTTCTTTACAAACCCTATGATTATGCGGAAATAGTCAGGGTTCTCGATAATTTTAATAAAAAATGAGAATATATAATTTTCTGAAATAAATTTTATTTTAATATTTCTGATGTAAAAACCTGAATCTATCTTGACAAGACATTGATTATGCGGTATATATGAGTAAGTACTCACTCTTTTTGATTGATATCTTAAAAAGGAGGAATTATGGTCCCTGATCTGATAAAGGCTAACCTTAATCTTTATGCTGTACTCAAAAATCTGGAAGATCTTTGCGAATTTGACAGAGACATGAAAAAGCTTATTTCTTCATGGGATATTTCCATTCAGTTTACAGTAAGGAAGGGCCCTCGTGCATGGGTCAGATTTCGTGATGGAACTTGTTCCGTTTCAAGGAGTAAAATGAATAACCCTTCCATTATACTTTTTTTTACATCTCCTGCACATTTAAACCGTATGTTTGACGGTAAGGGGAATCCCATACCGCTAAAAGGATTTACTAAACTTCCCTTTCTTTCCAGAGAATTTTCTAAACTTACTGACCGGCTTTCATTTTACCTTAAACCAACCGATGATCTTATAAAAGATAAAGGGTATTTTGAAATGAATACCAGGCTTACTCTTAATACTGCAGCATTTGCTCTTCCTGAAATAGCGGAATCAGATCCCACTGGATTAAAAATTGCTTCTAAAATACCTGACGGCACAGTGGAGATGAAAATTCTTCCCCGGTTTCATGGGGTGCATATTGTTTTTCATAATGGCAGGGCTATAGCTTCCAAGGGTAGTGGTGAAAATTTAATGGCTTTAATGGAAATGAAAAACCTTTCTGTTGCAGGAGATTTTTTAAACGGCAGATCCGATCCCTTTACAGCAATAGCATCCGGAGATGTTTCAATCAGGGGAATTGTTCCAATGCTTGACAGTATGAGCATGCTCCTTGATCGGGTGCAGCATTATTTATCCTGATTCAGGCTTTAGGAGAAAAATCATGAAAAAATATAAATATAACAGTTCACAAAAATTATTTAAAAGAGCTGCAGAGGTTATCCCTTGCGGGATTTACGGCCACTATAGCCCGGCTCCGCTTGTTCCTGCATCTGCTTACCCTTTTTATACAGCTTCTGCCAGGGGGAGCCGTTTCCGGGACATAGATGGAAATGAATTTATTGATTATATGTGTGCATACGGGCCCATGGTAACAGGATACGGAAACAGGATAGTTGATGCTGCTGCAAAGAAACAGGCCGCGAAAGGAAACTGTGTAACTGGAGTACCCCCTGTGATGGTAGAACTGGCAGAGTATATGACAGATCTTATAACATCTGCTGACTGGGCATTTTTTGCTAAAAACGGCGGTGATGTAACAAATTATGCTGTAATGATAGCAAAGGCTGCAACAGGGAGAAGTAAAATTCTTATGGTTTCAGGCGGGTATCATGGTGTTTCTCCCTGGATGCAGGGTGAGGGGCACTACGGGGTGACTGATGATGATAAAAAAAATGTCATAGCTGTAAAGTGGAATGATGTGTCGGGGTTTGAAAAGGCAGTATCTGAAAACAGGGATGAAATAGCCTGCTTTATATCTTCACCATATCATCATCCCGCCTTTGCTGACAATGAATTCCCTGCAGATAATTACTGGCAGAAAATTGAATCGATTTGCCGCAGGGAGGGGATTGTAATAATTACAGATGATATCCGTGCGGGGTTCAGGCTGGACATTCACGGTTCGGATCATTATTTTGGATACAAAAGCGACCTTTCATGTTTCTGTAAGGCTATGGCAAATGGATACCCTATTTCAGCATTAACAGGTACTGATGAGCTTAAGGGGATTGCAGCAAAGGTTTTCTATACAGGGAGCTACTGGTTTTCCGGTGAACCTATGGCAGCAGCACTGGCTAATCTGAAAGAAATGAAAAAAATTAAAGCTCCGCATATAATGCAGGAAACAGGGAAAAAGCTTTTAGACGGACTTGTTGATATTGCCTCAAACTACGGGTATGAACTTAAAGTAACAGGCGCACCTTCAATGCCTTATCTGCGGATAACAAATGATCCTTCACTTATGCTTCACCAGGACTGGTGCGGAGAGTGCACGCAGAGAGGGGCTTACTTTACCTCGCACCATAACTGGTTTATTTCTACAGCTCATAATGAAAAGGATATAAAGCAGACATGGAATATTGCTGATGATGCTTTCAAGGCTGTAAAAAAGAAATACGGGAGCCGGTTTTAAAGTTTGAATAGAAATTATTTATAGTTTCAGGAATAGAGAAGAAGTACAATTTTTTTTTAAACCATTAATAGGAGGCGCTTATGCCTTTAGCAGAGAGTGAAATCAGCAGACTTAAAAAGCAGGCCGCAATTATAAGGCATGACATTATTGATACAACTGTCTGGTCTGGAGGTGCTCATATTGGCGGTGCTTTGAGCATGGTAGAGATTATGACCATCCTTTACTTTAAATACATGAATATAAAACCTGAGCAGTATGACTGGGAGGATCGCGACAGGTTTGTGCTTTCCAAGGGGCACGGGGGTGTTGGATACGCTCCGGTGCTGGCTGCCAGGGGATATTTCCCCAGGGATGAGCTTAAGGAGTTTAATCATTTTATGTCCAATTTCGGCATGCATCTGGACAGTCTTAAAGTAAAGGGTGTAGATGTTTCAACCGGGTCTCTGGGGCATGGACTTCCAATGGCTGTGGGCCTGGCCCTTGGGGCAAGGCTTCAGAATAAGAACTGGTACACTTATTGTATCCTTGGTGACGGTGAATGTAATGAAGGGTCTGTCTGGGAGGCTGCAATGGCGGCAGCGCATTTTAAGGTTACAAATCTGGTAACATTTGTGGACAGAAACAGATTAATGATAGATGGAGCCACAGAAACTATAATGGGACTTGAACCATTCGCTGACAAGTGGAAAGCCTTCGGTTTTATTGTAAAAGAGATTGATGGTCACGATTTCCAGGCTCTTGCTGAAGCAATAGATTATGCCCATGATGAAAAAAAAGGGCCTGTGGTAATTATATGCCATACCAAAAAAGGGCGCGGTGTTGATTTTATGGAAGATCAGGTAAAGTGGCATTACGGCAGCATTGATTCTGAGCTTGCAGCAAAAGCTCATGAATCGGTAGACAGGGGGTAATATTATGGCTAAAGAAGTTACAGGAACAACCTGGACAGTATATGACGCAAATACCATGACCCAGGCTGAAATTTACGGAACTGTGTTATGTGAACTGGGTGAAAAGAATGAAAAGATAGTGGGGCTTTCCGCAGACCTGGCAAAATCAACAAAAATAGGTCTGTTCGGAGAAAAGTTCCCTGACCGGTTTTTTAATGTGGGAATAGCTGAACAGAATATGTTCGGAATAGCAGCCGGTATGGCAAAGTCGGGGCTGCTCCCCTTTGTTTCCACAATGGCTGCTTTTACGGCCATGCGCGGCCTGGAGCAGGTGCGCACTGATATATGCTATCAGAATCTTAATGTGAAAATTATTGCAACCCATGGAGGTGTATCCTTTGGTGCAGCAGGCACAACTCATCACTGCACTGAGGATATAGCAATTATGCGTTCCCTTGCGAATATGACAGTAGTAATCCCTGCTGACGGAATAGAAACAGCCTGTGCAGTTCGCGCTGCTGCTGATTACCCGGGGCCGGTTTATATAAGGGTGGGGCGGGGTTTTGAGCCCACTTACTATGAAAATGATGATTACGGCTATGAAATAGGTAAGGCTGTGACAATCTGTGATGGCACTGACATTACACTGATATGCTGCGGTATTGCAGTACTCCAGGCTGCTGAAGCAGCAAAGATTCTTAAAGAACAGGACGGGCTTTCTGTACGTGTTATAAATATGCATACAATAAAGCCTATGGATGAAGAAGCAGTAATGAAGGCTGTACTTGAAACAAGGAGAATTATTACTATAGAAGATCATAATATCCATGGAGGTCTGGGGAGTGCAGTCGCAGATGTTATCGCTAAAAGCGGCAAAGGATGCGCCTTTGAAAAAGCGGGTATACCTGACTGCTACTGTGTTGTGGGGTATCCGGAGGATCTTTACTGTCATTACGGCCTTGACTGTGACAGTATTGTTTCAAAAGTGAGGGATGTGATGGGTCGTGATTTTGAAGAGGATGAAAACTGGGAGGATGAGGTTTAGTCATGGCTACTGAGAGAGATTTGCTGGCAGCCCGTCTTTTTACCCATGCGGTTTTTCCGGTTATTAAAGTAATATTAAACGATGATCCTGCGATGAAAAACCGTTTCAGAGATGTAAGCGCCTCAGTTCAGTTCAGGGCAAAGAATGAGGGCGGGGATATTGGCGCCTGGCTTTATTTCGATAAAGGCGATTTCAGGGTAGAGCAGGGGATGTGTGATAATCCTGATATTACATTTTCATTTTCTTCAGTTAAAAAAATGAATGATATGCTTGCAGGGAAGCCTGTGATTCCTAAAATCAGCGGTTTTGGAAAACCTCTTCTTCTTGCAAAAGTTTTTTCACTTCTCCTTGCACTTAAAATAATGATGCCATCTGCAAGGCCCAAAAAAGAGGATAAAAAAAGACTTAAGGTTAAACTTGCTTTTTACATGGTCACAACAGCACTCAGTCAGTATAACAAGGGGGGCGACCCTGAAATGGTTAAGTGGACAACTAAGCAGCCTGACAGGATATATCAGATCACTGTTGATGGTGAGGATATTGCCGCATACCTTCGTGTTAAGGGAGGGAAAAGCAAGGCAGGGAGAGGTGTGTATGTAAGGAAACGCCCTTTTATACATATGAGGTTTCACAGCATTGATGGAGCTTTAGCTGTTTTGCTCCGGGATGTGGAATTTGTTGAAGGTGTTGCAAAGAAGTATGTAACAATTGAAGGAGCTCCGGAGTATGCTGCACAACTGAATGATTTTATGCAGCGCATACAGGCTGTTTTAACATAAAATATAATAGCTGATTAAAACTGTTTCGTATTCTCCGGTCTCAGACACACCTGCCATGTATCTGAGACCGGAATAGCACTGATTATCGAGCTGCAGCAAAATCTGCTTGCATTGAAACAGGATTAAAATTGAATGTGAAGAAATATTAAAATTCATCGCCGCAAGTTCTCAGAAATTAGTCTTCGGCGGATTAAAGGGTCTTGAATAATGGAACCGGAAAGGTCTTCACAGAAAAAAAAACAATCTGCCAGTAATATAAAATATCACAGTGAGCAGTTTGAAAAGATTGATAATGAAAAGAGAAAGAGAATTATAGAAGCAGCGCTTTCTGAATTTTCCTCAATGGGTTATAATGCTGCAAATATCAATGTTATTGCAAAAAAAGCCGGTATAAGCATCGGTTCAATGTATCAGTATTTTGCGTCAAAGGAGAATCTTTTTCTCACAGTGATGGATGAGGCATACCGTGTGATTCAAAATGCCATTGCAGGGATTGAAAATCTTGAAGGGTCTTTTTTTGATAAACTGGATCGTATTATTGAATATGTTCAGAAGTATTCACGGGAATATAAACTGTTAAATCAGGTTTACCTTGAGGCAACAACTCAGGGGCTTGCGCAGATTTCAAAAAAGCTGTCAAATAAGATGGAAACAATATCATCTGCCTATTATAAGGCGCTTTTAAAGGCTGCAACAGAAGACGGAGATGTTGACAGCAATATAGGCATAGATACTGCAGCTTTCTGTCTGGATAATATTATACTTCTGCTGCAGTTTTCCTATTCCTCGGCATATTATAGCGAAAGAATGAAAATATTTGCCGGTAAAAATGCGCTTAAGGATGACAGGCGTATTAGAGAGGAAATAATGTATATCCTTAAAAAGGCCTTTTCTCCAGTGAAAAATTAATTTTTTTAAATTGACAAAAATGTCTTTTATAAAAGGGTTACAATAATTTAAAAAATAAAGGATGTGATTTTTTATGACGAGCCCATTAGAAGTCGAAGTTAATGGTGACATCGAAAAAGCCTTCAAAAATCTTAAGAAGAAAATGGCCTTTGAGGGTATCTTCAAGGAACTGAAGCGAAGAAGATACTACGAAAAACCGAGCGAAGAGAAAAAGCGTAAAAAGGAAGAAGCTGAAAGGCGCAGACTTAAGAAGATGAGACGGATGCAGGTCCAGAACACCAGAGGCAAAAAGATGACACGTCCCGGCGCTAAAGACTAAAAGGGTTTAGCTATTTTTACCTGAAAAGGCTGTTCTTAACCGGGCAGCCTTTTTTAATTTTATTCCCGGAGGCAATTATGTTTAACAGGGGAGGAGACCTTTTCAGTGTAAATAACAGCTCAATTACCCCCCTTGCTGAAAGGTGCAGGCCGGTATCACTTGATGATTACATAGGACAGGAGCATATCACCGGCCATGGTAAGCTGGTGCGTAACATGCTTAAAAGCGGCAAGGCATTTTCGATGATACTCTGGGGTGACCCTGGAACGGGGAAAACCACTCTTGCGAAAATAATAGCAGAAAACTGTGAAATGGAATATCATTATCTGAGCGCTGTTTCAGCAGGAGTCGCAGATGTGCGCAAGGTTATTGCCTCAGGTGAAAAAAACAGAAGAGCCGGTCTCCAGACACTTTTATTCCTTGATGAAATACACAGGTTCAACAAGGCACAGCAGGATGCTGTTCTTGGAGCAGTCGAATCGGGAGATATTGTTTTAATTGGTGCAACTACAGAAAACCCCTCTTTCAGTGTTATATCCCCCCTGCTTTCCAGGGCCCGGGTGTTAAAGCTCAACAGGTTAAGCGGCGATTCCCTTATTAAAATTCTCCAGAATGCAATTGACCACGATCCGATTTTAAAGGAACGGAATATTGCATTTGATGAAGGTGTAAAGGAGAACCTGACTCTTCTTGGCAATGGGGATGCAAGGAGAATGCTTAATCTCCTTGAGGTTGCCTGTTTTATTTCAGGAAGCGGCCCTGTTACAGCAGATGCTGTTAAGGAAGCTTTTGAAAATACAATGATCTATTATGACAGAAAAGGTGACAGGCATTACGATACAATATCCGCCTTTATCAAGTCTATGAGAGGCTCTGACCCCGATGCTGCTGTTTATTATCTTTCAAAAATGATTCTTGCCGGTGAAGACCCTGAGTTTATAGCAAGAAGGATGGTGATTTTTGCATCAGAGGATATAGGTAACGCGGCTCCCAATGCTCTTTCCATGGCAGTAACAACCTTTACTGCTGTCAAAAATATTGGAATGCCTGAATCTGAAATAATACTTTCCCAGTGTGCGGTTTTTCTTGCTTCATCTCCTAAAAGCAATGCGTCATACCGGGCTATAAAAGAGGCTAAAGCAGTTGCCGAATCTGACAACAGGGAAATACCCCTCCATCTGCGTAACGCCCCTACAGACCTTATGCGTAAATCGGGTTATGGAAAGGGGTATAAATATCCTCACGATTATGAAGGTTCATTTGTAGATGAAAATTATCTGCCCCCTGACCTTAACGGGAAAGTGTTTTACAGGCCCACAGATCATGGGAGTGAAAAAGTATTAAAAGAGAGGCTGGAAAAACTATGGCCTTCAAAATATAAATAGAAATTTTTATTATTTCCAGTACTTTCTGTAGTTATTTATTTTTTCAAGCAGTCTCCCGGCCAGATTATGATCCAGTGATTTTAAGGCATCATAAATCATTTCCGATTCATGAAAATACTGTTTAATTTTTTCTTTGCTCCAGAAGCCGGGAGGGGGTGCAAGATTAGTTATCCTGTCCGCCATTTTTACAATTCCCGTTTCCGGCCCTGAATTTTTGATACGTTTTATTGAATCTTCCATGCGGAGATTTTTTTCTATACTTTTATTTTTAGTCAATGCCAGTACTCCTTCAGCAGTGTCCGCACCGAATTCACTGAATAAATCATCATAAGTTACATCGCTGTCTTCAAGTATATCGTGAAGGAGGGCGCAGTTTATGCATAATTTATGGTCCAGGTCATTTCTTCTGCTGAGAACGAAGAGTACTTCCATGCATACTTTTGTGCAATGAACAATATAGGGGGTTTCGCTCCCCGGGATGCTCTGACCCCTGTGAGCTTTTTCAGCGAAATCCGCTGCTTTTGCATATATATCCTGAAGCATGTAATTTATCCTCTCTGTTTTCAATTTTAATATGGAGAATTACTTCTCTTTTTGCAATAACTTTAGAAAAAAACTTGATTCCCATGCGGGTGCTTATTAATTGGAATAATTTTGGAAAAAGAGGTTTATATGGAAGAATTATCCGGAAGTAAAAGAAGAGAACTTAAATCTCTTGCCCATCACCTGAACCCTGTTGTGCATATTGGACATAAGGGATTAAGTGAAAATGTAATAAAGGCCTTTGAGAAAGCAATTGATGACCATGAGCTGATGAAGGTTAAATTTACAGATTTCAAAGAGGACAAAAAGGAACTTTCCCTTCATTTAAGCAGGGAAACAGGCGCGGCTCTTGTTGACATTATAGGTAATGTTGCAATATTTTACCGGGAAAAAGCTGATGATCATCAGCAGTAATGAATGTGATTTGCGGATTGCTGTATATCAGCCATTTAATTGACAAATAGGTCTCACACTGTAAGGCTGGCAAATATATTTTGATGGAGGAACATATGAAAAAGTATAATGTGGTTATAGTCGGCGCTCTTGGAGCTGTTGGAAAGGAGTTCAGGAAAATTCTGCTTCAAAGGAAGTTCCCTATAGAAAAAATAAAGTTTGTTGATCTGGCAGATGTGGGTAGTGTTGTTGAATTCGGCGATATGCAGGTTACTGTTGAAGCCCCATCCGACGATACCTTTAACGGTTATGATATAGCACTGTTCTCAGCAGGTGCAGGTGTAAGCCTTGAAATGGCCGAAAAGGCGGTTAAGGCAGGATGCATAGTTATAGATAACAGCTCAGCCTGGAGAATGGACCCATCTGTCCCTCTTGTTGTTCCTGAAGTTAATCCTCAGGATGTGGAGTGGCATAAGGGGATTATCGCAAATCCAAACTGCTCAACCATTCAGATGATGCTGCCCTTAAAACTGATACATGAGACCGCAAAAATTAAAAGGCTTGTTATAAGCACATACCAGGCTGTTTCCGGCACAGGTGTAAATGCAATACAGGAATGTTTAAAACAGTCCCTCGAGGTTTCACAGGGGAAAAACACAACTGAAGTTTCTGTTTACCCTCATCAGATAGCCTTTAACGCACTGCCTCATATTGATGATTTTCTTGATAACGGATATACTAAAGAAGAAATGAAAATGGTTAATGAAACAAGAAAAATTATAGGGGATAACTCAATAAGGATTACTGCTACTGCTGTGCGTATCCCTGTGATTTACGGCCATTCTGAATCGATAAATATTGAAACTGAAAAGAAACTTTCACCTGCAGATGTAAGAGAGCTCTTGATGAGTAAACCGGGAATCTCTGTTGTTGATGATCCTAAAAAGAATATTTATCCCATGGCTATTGATGCTGCCGGTAAGGATGATGTTTTTGTGGGTAGAATAAGAGAGGATGAATCTGTTGAGAATGGTATTAATATGTGGGTTGTTTCAGACAATATACGCAAGGGAGCAGCTTTGAATACTATTCAGATTGGAGAGCTTTTAATAAAGAAAGGACTTGTTTAATAATATTGATTCCGGTGCGGATATTATAGTGTCTGCACTGGAATAATATCCCGCATGAAACTTCTGCAAAAATTAACATACCGCTGATTTAATTTTTAAATTTTTATTGTAATAGCTTGAAATGATCCTTCGAATAATATTGTTTAAAAATTTTTTTTGGGTTGCAATATTGTTTTTTGCTCTTGAATAATGTTATTTATGCTTCTTCTGTTCGGTATTTATGTCTGAAGATGTATTCCCCGATAATTCTATTTATAGCGCATTTTTGATGTCGTTAACAAGGTATTATGGGGTTTTGCTTAAGGAATTTAAACTGGTTTCTGTAAAATATACATGGTATCTTTATTCAAGAGAAGCAGTTCTGGATATATAAAGTGTTAAACTATTATGCGGTTTATATCGATCTAAATAATAGCTCCAAATATATAAAAAGGATCCGTAAAGGATATGAGAAAAGTAATATTATATTTTGATCCCTCTGTTGAGTCAATGCTGGTTAAGCGTAAAAACAAAGCCGGTGAACTGAAAACTGTATTATCTTCAGTACATAATTTTGCTGCAGAAGGGGAAACCGTTGCAGTTGTAGTGGACGTAAAACCTGGTGAGGAAATTGCAGACTATATCGATTCCGCCTATTCTGCCCATAAGGTTGTGGATTATTTTAACTTTAACATCGGGCAGGGTATTTATTTTGATGAAACTGATAAAGTTTATAAAGCCTCATATTATGGATTTATAATATTAAAGGACAAAAAAATACAGCTGTTATCTCCACTGGTTTACGGGAAAGAGAAGTTGAGGGCTTATTTTAATGTATATCCTTCACGTACCGGTCAGTTCCCGCCTTACAGGGAAGTTGAAGAGATGCTGCGCGGAGAAAATGTAATATATACTGTATCTAAAGAAGACTATGAAAAGCAGATAGCCGAGCTTGATCCTGCTGCACCCCGTCTTGTGCGGGTACTTGTGGCAGAGGGTCGGGAACCGGTTAACGGTTATGATGACTATTATGAGCCTCTTATTAATCTTGAGAAGAAAGCTGGAAAGCTTTTATCTGACGGAAGAATAGATTTTAAGGAAGTTGATTCAATAATTCAGGTTCAGAAGAATCAGGAGATACTTCTTCATGTTCCGGGTATTAAACAGGAAGATGGGCATGATATTTTCGGAGAAATTATACCCGCGCAAAAAGAGCCTCATAAGGGGTATAGAAAAGGAGATAATCTTATACAGTCAGGGTTTGATGATACAATATATCTTTCAGGAATTGACGGCTGTGTTCAGGTAGCAAAGAATAAGGTTTCCATATTGCCTGTTGCCATGGTTAATGGGGATATTGACCTCGATTACGGTAATATAGATTTTAACGGAACTGTTCATATTACAGGTTCAGCAAAGCCCGGCTTTAAGGTAAAGGCTGCAAGCGATATTATTGTTGAAAAGGATGTAGAGGATGCTCAGCTTATTGCAGGTGGCAATATTACTGTTAAACTTGGAGTAGTAGGCAAAGAATCTGTGAAGCTTGTAGCAGGCGGGGAGGTTAAAGCCCGTTTTATGCAGAATGCAAAAGTAGACTCCCAGAAAAGCGTTATTGTTGAAGATTCAATAATAAATTGTGATATTATTTCGTATGATTCTATAATAGTCAATTCCCCTACCGGTAAAATAATAGGGGGGAAACTTGTCGCTTTAAATGAGGTTACTGCAAGCGTTATAGGTACACAGAATGAAACTGCGACCTCTATTTCTGTCGGGCGTAATTATGCTGTTGAAAAGGAGCTTGCGGATAAGAGATCTGAAGTAAAAATTGTCAAAGAAAGGGTGGATGAAGTAAACAATCAGCTTAAAATGCAGTTTGGAGATGAGATATTTCAGAATCCAAAAGAATATATTAAAATCCTGCCTCCTCTAAAGAAAAAGAACTGCCTTCTTCTGCTGAATGATCTCAGTAATGCAAACAGGGATATGAAAAAGCTTATTGAGGAGGCAAAAGAAATTGAAGCAAGGAATAAACCTGACAAAGAACCCTTTGTAAAAGTGACAAATAAGATTTTCGGCGGAGTAGTTCTAAATGTCAAAAAGAGTGTCAGAAAAATTGAAAAACCTATTGAAAACGTGAAATTTTTTGAAGACCCGATGGAAAAAGCTATCAGAATAACCACCGCTGTATAATTATTTTATTTTCTCTCCTGTAGAGTTATTGACACAATATAATAAATCAGGATATGTATCCAATATTCTCAAAAAGAATTAAAAATCCGGTGTCTGTTCATCTAAGAATCATTTTAATCCGGTAATTATTGCTGAAGTTATATTTTTGTGTAATAATGCTGTTTTTAATCTGTCTTTCTGAATGAATATATTCCCGGATATTATAAAATGTTTTGTGAGGTGTGTTATGAGTATGCCTGGGGTGTGGGAATTAGCGATTATTTTTTTAATAGTTCTTGTTCTTTTTGGTGCGGGTAAAATTCCGAAAATT
>CAYYKZ010000024.1:13022-15344 GCA_964468455.1 uncultured Leptospirales bacterium
CAAAGATATAGGCGGCGGTATAAGAGAGTTTAAGAAATCACTCTCCGGTGAGAGCGACAGCAAAGAAAAAGATAAGTAATGATAAAAAAACATAGCACCTATTTAATATCTAAAATGGATTCAGCAGTAAAAAACCTCAGTATCTCACCAGAGATGCTGAGGTTCTACGGGAAGCTTTTTGAGATTCAGGAAGAAATTTTAAGTAAATTCGAGTCTTCCGGAAAAGTTTTGTTTGAATCGGACAACAAAACATTCCCTGCTCTTAAAGCGGAATCGGTGTCATTTGATGATTATCTGGTGGATGAACTGGTGATTCTTCTTGGAAATATCACAGAACTTATCCGTGAAGGTAACAGCGGTCTTGATTTTACTGATTTTTTAAGGGAATTTCCAGGCTTTGCAAAAGATGTTTTTACTGAATTGATAAATAAGGATTATGACGCTCTGGGTAAACGGGCTTCATTCTGTAAACTCGATTTTGACGAGTTTCTTTTTGTAATTCATAACCTGTTTAAACCATTGGTTATTTATATTAGAAAAAGCTCAGGTTTTAATCTTGAATCTGATGAAGAATGGCTTGAAGGTAATTGTCCTTTTTGCGGATATCTTCCTTCTATGAGCAAAATCGTGGGAGCAAAAGATAACCAGAGAATTTTAAGCTGTGCCTTATGTGAACATGAGTGGAAATATCTGCGTTTAACCTGTTTTGTCTGCGGAAATAATGAACAGAAAAAACAGGGCTATTTCGAATCTGAAGAAAATTCTTTATATCGTGCCTATTATTGCGATGAGTGTAGATCATATATTAAAACCCTTAATGTGGGTAAGTCACAGGAAGAGTCAGGATTAGATCTGCATGTTGAGGATCTTTTTACTGCTTCGCTTGATGCCTCAATGCTGGGTAAGGGCTACACCAGGCCCTGATGAGGGAGAAAATGTTTTTCTGGAGTTGGTTATAATGAAGCCTTATAAAGTAGATGAGAAAACCGAAAAAATACTTGAAGCGCTTTCCGCAAATGGAAAAGCGGGTGATAAGGAAATTTCAATTTTAACAGGGATACCTGAACCTGAAGTTTCCAAGTGTATAAAGAAACTTGAAAAGGATCAAATTATTCTCGGCTATAGAACCATGATAAACTGGCAGAGAATAAGGAGTGATGATGTTAAGGCCCTTATTGAAGTAAAGGTGATGCCTGAAAGAAAAGTCGGGTTTGATGCTGTGGCAGAGACAATATTCAGATTTCCTGAAGTTGGATCAGTTTCCCTTATTTCAGGTGGCTATGATCTTCTTGTCCAGGTTGATGGAAAGAGTTTAAGAGAGGTTGCTCAGTTTGTATCTGCAAAACTCGCCACAATCAATGGCGTTCAGTCAACAGTAACACATTTCCTTTTGAAAAAATATAAAGAAGACGGTATAATACTTGTTGAAACTGCTGATTCAAAGAGGCTGCCGGTTACTCCATGACAACAGATCCGGCAGCTTTTTACCGGCTGCTTAAAAAACAATATGGAAGGCAGGGGTGGTGGCCTATTGTGAATGCAGATACTGGTAAAAGCTCTTACGGCGTTATCAGTAAAGCAGATGATAGTGAAATTTTTGAAATAAGTATAGGGGCCATTCTTACACAGTCTGTTGCATGGACAAATGTTGAAAAGGCCCTTTGCAATCTTAAAAAAGCGGGATTATTTGATCCGGTCAAACTTTATAAAACGCCGGTTCATATAATTGCTGAAAAAATTAGACCCTCAGGTTATTTTAATCAGAAAGCGGTTAAAATTAAGAATTTTCTCGCCTGGTTTGAAAAATATAATTTTTCATCTGATCAGATTTTAAAATATAAAACAGAGTATATTCGTAAAGAGCTCCTTTCAATTAAAGGGATAGGCCCTGAAACAGCTGATTCTATTCTGCTTTATGCTTTTAACAGGAAAGTCTTTGTTGTTGATGCATATACTAAAAGAATTTTTTCCAGGCTTGGCCTGATTGATGAAGAATGCAGTTATAATGATGTACAGGAATTTTTTTATTTATCTTTTTCAGGAAGTGTGAAAGTATATAATGAATATCATGCATTAATTGTTGCCCATGGTAAGGATATCTGCAAATCAAAACCTCTATGCGGAGAATGCTTTGTAAGGTCACTCTGCCCGATTTTTAATGAAAACTAAAGTTCTGAATTCCGGCCTTTAAATTTTAATTTTGCATAACATTTTATGTTCATTCCCTCAGTCTTAGGAAGAGGCTGGATTCCTTCTGGTTTTTTTGTAATGGTTACTATCAGTGTAGTACTTTCGGATTTTATTATTATTCTTTTTTTACTC